>CANKSK010000213.1 GCA_947485425.1 Bacteroidota bacterium
CAGAAACCCCTGCATGGAAGCAATCTTCGGCAAATTTTTCAATACCATATTGCATAACAGGATTTAAATAACCCATTAATAAAACAGGTATTTGAATACTCTCTTTTGCCTCTTTTAGTTGCTGTAAAAGCAAATGCAAATTCATGCCATTTTTAATTGCTTGCTGCCCCGTTTGCTGAATCACAGGACCATCGGCAAGCGGATCTGAATAGGGAATACCCACTTCAACCAAGTCGACGCCAGCAGATTGAAGATGTTGCAAAACAGGGATGGTATCATTCAATTCCGGGTAACCGGCCGTGAAAAAGACCGATAACAAAGAGGACTTCTTTGTATTGAATAAGGTATCTATTTTAGTATGCATGCAATCGATAGTATTTTTTATAAAGAAGCATTACCTTCTGCGAGATGGGTTGAATAGGTTTCCATATCCTTATCACCTCTTCCCGAAAGATTAATAACAATAATTTCATCAGCTTGCATAGACAATTTTTCGAGGTAAGCCAATGCATGAGCTGATTCAAGTGCCGGAATAATGCCTTCAAGGCGCATAAGTTGTTGTGCTGCCCTTAAGGCCTCCTCATCAGTAACGGAAGGATATTGAACCCTTCCACTACTAAACAAATGCGCATGCTGAGGACCTATCCCCGGATAATCAAGTCCAGCAGAAATGCTATGTGGTTCCACTACTTGCCCATCTGCTGTTTGCATCAAAATCGTTTTGCTGGCATGCAAAATTCCGGGAGTTCCTAAGGTGAGGGTAGCAGCGGAAAATCCGGAATGTACACCCTTTCCGCCTGCTTCGATACCAAACAATTTTACCCTAGGGTCATCTAAAAAATGATAAAATGCACCCATTGCATTGCTACCACCGCCTACACAAGCAAGAACGGCATCGGGATATTCTCTTCCACATTGCTCCTGAAGCTGCAGCTTCATCTCTTCACTGATAACAGATTGAAAATAAGCAACCATGGCAGGATAGGGATGCGGCCCTACAACCGATCCAATAATATAATGTGTATCGGCAGGATTATTGATCCAATCTCTGATTGCTTCATTAGTAGCATCTTTCAGTGTTTTACTTCCACTTTGTACTTCTCTTACTTCAGCTCCTAACATCCGCATCCTATCCACATTGGGCTTTTGCCTTTTCATATCCACGGCGCCCATATAAACAATACATTGAAGCCCCATCAAGGCACAAGCGGTTGCAGTGGCCACCCCATGCTGCCCGGCACCGGTTTCGGCAATGATGCGTTTTTTATTCAGGCGTCTTGCTAATAAAATCTGCCCCATCGTGTTGTTGATTTTATGAGCCCCGGTATGGTTCAAATCTTCACGCTTCAAAAAAATACGTGATTGAAAATGCGCTGACAAACGCTTTGCCTCAAAAAGCGGAGAAGGACGACCTACATAGTTTTTCAACAAAGACCTAAACTCTTCTTGAAAAGAAGCATCAGACAAAATCAATTGATACTCTTTTTGTAATTCCTCTACATTGGGATATAGCATTTCCGGAATATACGCCCCACCGAAATCGCCGTAAAACCCTCTTGCATCAGCAGAATATGTACCTTTATTTTCTTCCAATTGATTAAGTTTTTTGGGTGTTTTTTAAAGATAAAATACTATTTTTAAGTAACGAAATATTTTTTATTCCAGGAGAAATTTCAAATTTACTGTTCAAATCTACTGCATGCATATTTTCGTATTCCATTTCCATTTTCTTCAAATATTCAATATCATCAGGCCCCATACCGCCACTGACAAAAAAGGGAATATTACCCGAATAATAAGATAAAATAAAATGATTAAATTTAATACCACTGCCGCCAAAATTTTCAGTCTTGGTATCGAATAAAATAAAATCACAAACATCATCATATACATCGGCCAATAAAACATCTTCAGCAGACCCTACTGAAACTGCCTTTATCAACTGAATGGCAGGCATGAAAAATTTTAACTCCTCACAGAAATAAGGATCTTCATTACCATGCAATTGAATGCAATCGAATTCAAAATCATTCACAATAGCAATAATTTTTTCGATTGATTCATTTACAAATACGCCTGTTTTCAAGATTTCAGGAGAAATACCTTTGTATATTTTTTTTTGAAGATTACCTGCATAGCGAGGAGATTGATCATAAAAAATAAAACCCATAAAATCCGGTGATAAAGAGGCCACCTCTAGAATATTTCTTTCGTCATTCAACCCACAAACTTTGATATGCATATCTTTTAATTATTAAATTTTGCTGATAAATTCCCTACAAGCACGTTCGGGCCTGCTGGATTTCATAAATACTTCACCCATTAAAAAACCTGAATAACCATGATCTTTCAAATCTTTGATTGTATCGGCGGAATCAATTCCGCTTTCTGAAATACGCACCATTTCATCTGGAATTTTTGAAGCCAAAGAACGAGATGTATTGATATCCAATGAAAAGTCATTCAAATTTCTGTTATTTACGCCCACCAAATCAATGCATTCATTTAGCCCTTTATCTAACTCCTCAGCATTGTGAATTTCAAGCAATACCTCCAAATTCAATTGCTTGGCAAAAGCAGACAGACGCTTGATATCTTCATTACCCAAGGCTGCTGCAATCAGAAGAATTACATCGGCGCCTATTGATTTGGCTTCAATAATCTGATATTCATCGATTATAAAATCTTTTCTGAGAATCGGACAATAATTAAATTTTCTTGCTGTAATTAAATCCTCATTGCTACCCCCAAAAAATTCTTTATCGGTAAGAATAGAAAGTGCTGAAGCACCAGCCTGCATATAACCGATAGATGTTCTTTCTACAGAAATATATGGATTGATAACCCCCTTTGAAGGAGACTTTCGCTTTATTTCCGCAATAATGCCTGATTTATCATTTTTTTTAAGGTAAGCCTTCATCGATATAGGCATTGTATCAAAATAGATGCTTTTTTCCAGCAGCGCCGGAGGATAAAAAAGTTTATTATTTTGAACTTCTTCCCTTTTTTTCTTTAAGATATTTTCAAGTATACTCATGATTAATTGGAAGTAAATTTTTGAAATGATTGTAAAGCTTTTCCACTCTGAACGGATTCTTTGGCCATTAACAAACAATCTGAAATAGAAAGTGTATTTCTAACACAATGTATGGCCAATGACGCATTTGCGACAACCACATCTGTCTGTTTATCTGTGCCTTTACCATTTAAAATACGCATAAAAATCTCGGCCGATTCTTGAATATCCTTTCCACCATATAAATCAGCTGAAGTAGTGGAAGACAAACCCCAATTCTCTGGAGAAATAATTTTCTCCCCGGAAGAGGAAATAATTTTGAAAGAGCTGGTCAGAGATATTTCATCATATCCATCCATGGAATGAACGATATAATAATTTTTTGAAGATTTTTGGTATAAATAGGCATATAATCTAGACAGCTCTAGGTTATAAACCCCCACAATTTGATTTTGTGGAGAGGAAGGATTTACCATGGGACCAAGCATATTAAAAAAAGTTATCAATCCCAAATCTTTCCTAATTGGCGCGACCGCCTTCATGGCGGGGTGAAATAAAGGGGCATGTAAAAAGCATATTCCTGCCGTATCCATTTTCTGTTTAATGATATCTACATCGTTGGTAAATTTAGCACCCAAATACTCCAGCACATTGGATGAACCACAAACAGAAGACACCCCATAATTTCCGTGTTTGGCAACCTTCAA
>CANKSK010000214.1 GCA_947485425.1 Bacteroidota bacterium
AAAGCGCATATAAGGGGTCACGTGCTCTCTTTCGCTCAAAAGATCGGCATGCATATGTGACTGCTCTAAAGCAGAAAAGTTAAATACCTCAATATTTGTACCTAAAGGCAATCCTTCAGTAAGTGTATAATCATTCTGATTTTTAACATGAAAATCTATTGCCTTTTCGATGATAGATGCTTCAATAAATGGATTATCAGCCGTCAACCGAACAATTACTGAAAAACCATATAATTTTGCCACTTCATAAAACCTTTTTAAAACATCATCTTCATCACCTCTGAATATTTTAACATGTACATTTTCGAATGCTTTTTCAATATGATCATTTTCAATATTTGTTGAGGTGGCGATAACAATATCTGAAATATTTTGAACCATGGAGGCCCGCTTTACAATTTGCCCTAACAAGCTCATAGGACCTGGATTAGGCAGAGGCAGCAAAATTTTCCCAGGCAGCCTGCTTGAATTCATTCGGGCCTGAATAACAATTCCTATTTTCCCTGCGTTTACCATGCTGTCCAACCTCCATCCACAGCAAAATTTTGCCCTGTAATAAATTTAGATGCATCGGAACTGAGCAACACAAACACACCTTTTAAATCATCAGGCGTACCAATACGACCCAAAGGATTTTTTGCTTTAAGATTTGCAATAAATTCCTCATTCTCTTGTACCATTTCAGATGGAAATGGCCCTGGCGAAACACAATTAACCAAAATATTATATTTACCTAAATAACAAGCATAATATTTAGTCATTTGAATCACGCCGGCTTTTGCTGCACCATAATGGGGTGGATTTAAAAAATTATTATTCTCATAAACTTTAAAATCAGGAGAAACCATTCCATACATGGACGCCACATTGATAATTCTACCATTTTTATTTTGTTTAAAATAAGGAATAATTTCGCGAATACAGCGGAAAGTACTATTTAAATTTCCATCCACACCAAACGACCAATCCTCGTCAGTCATTTTTTCAGGATCATTCCCTCGAGAATAAAAAGCATTGTTTATCAAGACATCAATTCTACCAAACTGTTGAAAAATTGAAGCAAAACATTCTTTTACACTTTCAGAAGAAGATATATCCATCTCAAAAAAATAAATGTCAGGAAAATTAAATACATCATCAAATTTCTGTTTACTCCTGCCCAAAACCACAACTTTGGCACCATGTTCGGCAAGACCCAGTGTAATACTTTTTCCAAGATAACCATAACCGCCGCTGACTAGTATCACTTTACCGGATAAAGAAAACAATTCTGAAACCATAGGATTTTAAATATTTTTTTAGCTCACTAAATCATCATTTTTCCAATTCATAGGCAACAATATCTTTTCATCATGCTCTATAAACGTATTTAATTTCAAATAAAGGTCTTCACAGGTCTTCAAGTAATGATCTGCATTCATATTTTCGACTAGATTTGAAAGACTATCAACCCCAATGACAATCTGATCGATATAGGGGTTTAAAAAAACAAAATTCAACAAAGCAGCATATATTGGTATATCATATTCCGTGAGCAATTTTCTGAATTCGCCCAATTTATTTTTTACAGATTTAAAGTGGGTGGATAAAGAATTCGGGTCCATAAAAAATAACCCTTGTAAAAAAACTGATCGAGTATGAATTTCAACCTGAAGCGTTTTTAATATTGGAAAAAGCGACTCAAATCTTCTATCAAAAATATTATAGGGCAACTGAATCAAATCAAAAGATATTTTATGATCAAGCAACCAATGAATATCTTCTGGTTTATAAACAGAAAAACCTATTTTTTGTATTTTACCTTCCTTGCGAAAACCCTCAAGAATCGACCAAATTTGAGGGTTCTGAACCAACATTTCAAAATCATGCATTAAATATCCATATATAGAATCAACCTTTAATTCTTGTAAAGAACGAATGATGATATCATGAACTTCAGAAACCTTACAATTAGGCAACTTGGAAACGACCTTGAAATTAAATCCATTTGTTTCGGTTACCTTACCAATAAGAGACTCACTGTTTCCATAGGCCGCAGCGGTATCTAATATGTTAATATGATTCGAAAAACAATAAGAAAGGATTTTTTCAATTTCTAAAAAAGAAATCTTTCCTGTACGATTGTTGATTCCATAATCAAGACCAAACTGAACCGTTCCGAGGGTTATCCTTTCTTGTAATGATTTCATTCCAAAACTTTTTGAATAACATATTCCTGCTCTTCAGATGTGAGGGTAGGATACATGGGCAGACTCAAGCAATGAGCATAATATTTTTCAGCAATCGGAAAATCACCCTGATTCCAACCCAAAGATTGATAATATGGCATGGTATGAACAGGCACATAATGTACTTGTGCATAAATATGATTTGCCCTCAAATGATTATATAAATTTAAACGATTGGGATGCTGAATAACATACAAATGAAAGGCATGATAAACATCTTCAGAAACTAAAGGAGTCACTATATGCGTATTTGCAAAGGCTTCATCATATCTTTTTGCAATTTCCTGCCTTCTTTTTAAACCCTTATCTGCTTTTTGAAGCTGCGTCAAACCTAATGCCGCTTGAAAATCAGTTATGCGATAATTATAACCCAATTGTTGCATTTCATAATACCAACCACCATCATTTTTTTGCAGCAAATCAGGATTTTTAGTGATCCCATGGGTACGCAAAATCATGAGTTTATCATATAATTCTTTAGAATTGGTGGTAATCATCCCACCTTCACCGGTAGCAATATGTTTAACTGGATGAAAAGAAAAAATGGCTAAGTCAGCAAATTTTCCATTTCCCGACATCTGAACCTGCGAATTTGAATCCCTAAAATATGCTCCTGGAGCATGACAGGCATCCTCGATAATCCACAACCCAAATTCATCAGCAAGAGCCCTAAAAGCCTCTAAGTTGACGGGGTAGCCAGCAAAATCAACAGGAATAATTCCTTTAAACGTACCTTTGGGTGAGCTCTCCAGTAGCTTCCGAACTTTGTCAATATCCAAAAGAAATGTTTTGGGATCTATGTCTGAAAAGACAACCTCTCCACCACAGTAACGAATACAATTGGCACTTGCGGCGAAAGTAATCGGTGATGTAATCACCTTATCACCCTCCTTAACACCCAATGCTAGTGCCGCCAAATGAAGCGCTGCAGTTCCATTTGAAACAGCAACGGCATAATTTACACCAATATAAGATGCAAATTTCTTTTCAAATTCTTCAATCTTTGGACCTTGCGTTAAAAAATCAGAAGTTAATGTTTCAATAACGGCATCGATATCAATTTGATCAATATCTTGCCTGCCATATGGAATTGGTTTCATTACATTATCTTTTATCAAGTTCATAAAATATTTCTATTCCAAATTAATTAAAGTTTGGATCTACGTGTAATTTAATTTGTTCACGAATTTGCTCAACATTCATAAAGTCTGAATTGGTTCCTGAATTATACTTAAAGCCCGGCTCTACCATTTTACCATTGAATGCCTTTATAAACTCCGCCTCATTCCATATCGGAGTGGAAGGAAGAATGACATAGTAATTTTTAAATTCTGCGGTTTTTAGCGAATCAGTCTCTGTAATCATTTCTTCATGAAGCTTTTCACCCGGACGAATACCAATTACCTCTTGTTTACAATCGGGCCCAATAGCCTTCACAACATCAGTGATGCGATAAGAAGGAATTTTGGGAACAAAG
>CANKSK010000215.1 GCA_947485425.1 Bacteroidota bacterium
AGTGATGTACTCAAAACCATTTTACGCATGCAAAGGTAGTATTTTATATGGTAGGATGATATGCAATGCCCAAACGAAAACATCATGAATAAAGGCCTTTGGAGTGATTTTAAATTTGATAAAAACAAACCGTATACAATTATTTTATAGTGGAGAAAATAGAACACCACAAATCAAAAAAAAAAAAACACCTGGCCTATTCCCAAACCATAAAATAAATCAAGGTAATAGCAGATGCCGTGGTTAAAAACAAGGTGATAAAACCCAAGGTATTTGAAAGTTTTGAATTGGTATTTTCCTTCATTATTTTTTTGTTATTGCCAATGTGCAGAATAATGGCGATCATAACGGGCGAGGTAATACCGTATAAGATGGCAGTATAAATCAATGCCTTGATGGGGCTGATATGCAAGAAATCTAAAGACAGGCCTACCAAGAGGGAGATGATGATAGAAATATAAAAAGCTTTTGCCTGCGGAAATTTTTTATCAAGACCTGCCGACCATCCAAAACTTTCAGCAAGCATATAGGATTGGGCTCCAGCCAATACTGGAATCGCTAGTAGTCCGGTACCAATTACGCCCAAGGCAAAAATGAGATAGGTAAAGCTACCTGCTAATGGTTGCAAGGCTTTTGCAGCCTGGTCAACGGTGTCTATCTGCCTGATTCCGGCAGTATACAAGATGCTTCCTGTGGCCAGGATGATAAAAAACATGACCAGGTTGGATAGCAACATCCCAATGTTGACATCGGTTTTCATATCATCAAGCATTTGCTTGTTGACCATCATTTTCACCTTTCGGTGGTTCATATTTTCGGCTTCCATGGTAGTTTGCCAGAAAAACAAATAGGGTGAAATGGTGGTACCCATGATACCTACAATGATAGAGACAAACGCTTTGTTCCATTTGAAGGTAGGCACAAAAGTATTTTTGGCCACTGCTAACCAATCTTGCTTGACCATAAAAGGCACCAAGACATAAAATAGCAAGGACAAACAAAGCCACTTGAGAATGCGGGCTATTTTTTGATAAGGATATTGGATGATAACAAATATTAAGCAAGCCGTAAAAGCCAAAGAGAAAACAGAAACAGGGATGTCAGGAAAAATCATATTGGCAACAGCACCCATGCCCTGAATATCAGCACCGATATTGAGCGTAATGGCAGGAAAGCTAAACAGCAACATGGTATAGAGCAGTTTTTTAGAATAGTGTTGCTTGAGGGTTACGGTAAGTCCTTGAGAGGTAACAATGCCTATTCTCGCGCACATGGCTTGTATGGAGGCCATGAGCGGAAAAGTAAATAAGGCAGTCCACAAGGTACCCAAACCAAACTGAGCGCCTGCTTGCGAATAGGTAGCAATGCCGGAAGGATCATCATCACTTGCACCTGTAATCAGTCCAGGGCCTAAAACTTTCAAAAACTTTTTAATTCTTTTGAAAAAAAAATTGTTTTGCAACATGTATAAAATTATAAAATCGCCTTTCTAACGGCTGGAGCAACCACATTGCCAAACAATTCAATGGAGTGCATCATTTTGTCGTGGGGCATGGTACCCACGCTCATTTGTGCGAGAAAGCGACTATGTTTAAAAAGTTCGTATTCATATAAAATTTTATCAATCACTTGTTGAGGACTTCCCACAAGCAAAGCACCTTGAGGAGCCCTCATATACTCAAACTGCTGACGAGTCATGGGTTGCCAACCGCGTTCACGACCAATTCTACTCATCACATCAGCATAAGGCGGAAAAAATTCATCGGCTGCCTGCTGCGAATCATCAGCAATATACGCATGCGAATTGATTCCTACACCCAAAGTACTTAAATCGTGTCCTGATTTTTGAGCCGTTTCTCTGAACAAATCTACAAAAGGAACAAAGCGATCGGGCGTACCGCCAATAATAGCCAAAGCCATTGGCAGTCCCATTTTTCCAGCACGCATGGCTGATTCAGGCGTTCCACCAACGGCAATCCATATGGGCAATTCCTGTTGAAAAGGTCTGGGGTAAACGCCGAGATTGTTGATGGCAGCGCGATGTGCACTTTTTTGCCAATTGACTTTTTCAGAATTGTTTATGGACAGAAGCAATTCCAGTTTCTCAGAAAACAAAGTATCATAATCCTCTAAATCATACCCAAAGAGCGGAAAAGATTCAATAAAAGAACCTCTGCCTGCCATGATTTCAGCGCGTCCGGAAGACAGCAGATCCACGCTTGCGAAATCCTGAAATACGCGCACAGGATCATCAGAGCTTAAAACAGTAACCGCACTGGTGAGCTTAATATGTTTGGTTTTTACTGCTGCTGCAGCGAGAATGACTGCTGGAGAAGAAACCACAAAGTCAGGGCGATGGTGTTCACCAATACCAAAGACATCCAGACCTAGCTGATCGGCAAGTGTTATTTCTTCCAAGAGATCGCTGATGCGCTGCTGCGCACTGATCATCTTCCCGGTATGCGGATCAGCAGTTCTTTCTGCAAACGTATAAATGCCTAACTCCAATTTTCTTTATGCATTAGGAAAGATCGCTTGCTGATTTTTTTTTATTTTTTCTTTTATGTCCTCTATGGAAAGCAATATCAACTCATGTGTAGCAGGCAGCTTAAACATGGGCTCAATAGCATGATTTCCAATTGAAGAAATGGCATCTTTAATGGCTAGCCAAGTAGAAAAAGCAAGCATCAGTGGGGGTTCCGCAACAGCCTTACTTTTACGGATGGCGTAAGGATTCGGATAGCCCTGCAACAAGTGTGTTCTGAAGTCTGCAGGAATATCTTGCACAGAAGGAATTTTATAGGTATCGGGCGAATGGTTGAGCATTTTACCACTGGCATCCCACTTGATTTCCTCGGTGGTACACCAACCCACACCTTGCACATATCCGCCCTCTACTTGACCGATATCAATACCCGGATTGATGGATTCACCGACATCATGAAGAAGATCGGTACGCAAATTTTTATAGTATCCGGTAAGGGTATCCACAAGTACTTCACTCACAGCCATGCCAAAAGAATAATAGTTAAAGGGTCTACCCCATCCTTTGGCTTTGTCCCAACCAATATTCGGCGTTTTGTAAAAGCCATTGGCACTTAAATTCACTTGTGACATATACGCCACAGGAATAACCTCTTCAAAGTTCATGCGTCGTTCTTGATATACGCGATCGATTACAAAATCGTTTTCAAAGATGATATTTTCTTTGGAAGTAGGCTTATCAGGAAATTGTTTTGAGAATATAGAGGCCGCGATTTCCGCCAGTCTTCCCTTGATTTTATCGATGGCATTTTTTACCGCCATGCCATTCAAATCCGTGCCCGCGGAAGCGGCTGTTGCTGATGAATTGGCTACTTTGGAGGTATTGGTTGGAGATACTTTCACCCGGTGTAAGCTGACACCAAACTCGGCAGCAGCGATTTGCTGTATTTTCGTATTCAAACCTTGACCCATTTCAGAGCCGCCGTGATAAACCAAAATGGTTCCATCGGTATACACATGCACCAAAGCAGAACCTTGGTTTAGGAAAGTGGTGGTAAAAGCAATACCAAATTTTACAGGTGTAAAAGCCAATCCTTTTTTATAAAATTCATTTTTGCTATTGAATTCATTGACGGCCTCTCTTCTTTTTCGATATTCAGAAGATTCCATCAACTGATCATGCATGACGAAAAGCCTATTGTTTTCAACCTCTTGTCCGTA
>CANKSK010000216.1 GCA_947485425.1 Bacteroidota bacterium
AAACGATCGATTGGTTCTTTAATTTTTTTGTTGATCTTCGATTGCTACAAAACCTCCACTCCTGATTCAAAATCAATATATGATATGGAATCAGCGCCTAATAGGCGATTCTGATTTTACTGTTATAAATACAAGCAAGCCTTTTACGCATAATGAATTTTTAAAAATAGGATAAAAAAATATCATGCTTTTTTTTATTTTGATAATTTGCATGTTACTTAAATATCTGAATGAAACTCTCCACTTCAAATTTTCAATAGCCCCGCACTGCATCATAGTTTTTCATATTCTCCTCCCATATTTCCTGTCCTGATCTGGGGTCATATTCCGATTTTATTTGTTGCTGATGTTTGAAATACATGAAAATGGCAAAAAAGGAATATAGCCAAAAGAATATAAAATGCTTTCCGAAGTGTCCTTTTATATACCATTTTAGTGCTAAATATACCAAATAAAACAGGAATAATCCAGATAGGAAGTTTAGGAATGCTCTCATGTGAATAGATGTGTAAAGGATGAAATACGAATTGAATTTTTTTTGTTTTCTTAGGCGCGAGTTGGATCTTCATATCGGCATATGCTAGAAAGAGTTATTGAGTTTGGGTAATCTTTGGTAGTTTTTAAAATGGTAATGCAGCAATACGGCCTCTATATAGGCCGGAGCTTCTCCCTGAAGTGCATGATACACGCTGATTCGCAACCCATCTAGGTTTTCTCTTTGCAAAAAATCGTAAATATAGGTGTTCGTTTGTATATCCTTCCCAGTTTCGGGGTGTTTGCCCCGAGAGGCCGTTAGGCGGCTTTGTGCATCATGTTGGCCATAGCTTCCATTGGTTTTGATGGTTCCTGCCATGCCGATATAATAGATCTCATCGGTGATGAGATCAGACCATATATAGACTCCATAACTGCTGGCATCCTGTCCTGCAAAATGGCTTCGGATCATCAGGTTGTATGCTCTCCGGCCTGCAGGTCCCTGGATATGATTTCGGTAGATGTCAAGGGTTTGTTGGTTCCCGTGAACCATTTCTTGGATAAGGCTTCTCACTTGCTGTAGTTTCATATTTTTTATTTTTTTTTGTGAATATGTATAAGGGTTCTCTATTTATTTTTTCGTTTTTTAGGTTGCTAATTCTTTTGCATCAGTTCCTTGAAAGTGCCGATGATGGTTTCGATATGGTGAATCTCTTCGTTCATTTCATCCTCCGAAAGACTTGTGATGATGGCAATCATGTCGATACTATATCCGTTGATATAATAATAATGATAGGTCAGCATGAATTGCGGAGCCAGTCGGTTTAGCAAGCGCAGATGCAGATCGTGTGCGGTAATTACTTGGGTGTTTTTCATAGCGTTTTGGTTTTTGAGGTTTATAAATGATTTTTTAATTTATGGTGTTTTTCTTTCGTATTTTCTTTGCCATTCCAGTGTTATTTAAACCCCAGTACAGAGGCATGCCTCTTCCTCATGTCTTTTTCTGAATCCGCTATCTGCAGAAGCTCTTCAAGGGTAGGATTTCGGTTTTCGATCAGTTCGAAAATTCTCACCCTTCTCACGAGATTCGTAAGCTCTGCACCAGTAAATGCATAGGCATCCGACAACGTTTGTAAGGCATTCGCATCCAACATAGGCAGATGCTGCAGGATGATGTTCTTCCTCGTTTCACTTGATGGTTTTTGAAATCTTATTTTCATCAAAAACCTTCTGTCAAAAGCCTCATCCATATTCTGTATGTGGTTGGTGGTGGCAATGAGTATTCCTTTGAAATTTTCGAGTTCTTCTAGAAAGATATTTTGCAATGCATTTGACATCGCATCCACACTGTTTCTGATATCCATCCTTTTGGAGATCAAGGCATCTGATTCGTTGAATAACAGGATGGGCATCTGCTTGGTTTGTTTCGCAACCCTGTAATATTCTTTGAAAATCCCGCTGGCATTCTCCTCACTTTCCCCCACATACTTGCCTCTGATCTTGGAAATGTCCACTTGGCAGATCATGCGCCCGCTGCTTCGAGCAAGCTGCAAGGCGAATTCCGTCTTTCCAGTACCTGCTGATCCATGGAATAGACAACTGATTCCCTGGCATCCATTCAGTTCGGATACCTTGCTTAAAAAGCTTTGGTATCGATCTTCCTGCATGATGTTGATGAGCAGATCGGTTTCCTTTTTTACATCGTTTTCAAAAAACAAATGCTGCTCTTTTATTTTTTCCGGTGAGATAAATTCAAGAAATTCACCAGGGAAATTCCATGTTGTGCTTTCCGTTTGCATGTTGGGGTACATCATGGTTTGGGCTTTTTCGTTTAGATAATAGTCCATTCTTCCGTTGGTATGCATTTTTCTTTTGAGGATTTGATCATCAAATAGAGGCCCTTTCCCTGCCAAAAATGCATTGATTTTTTCAGGGTCTTTATGCTTCATTTTCACAATCGACAGGAGCTCCTCCGTAAAGGAGAAACCTTCATAATCAAACTCTAGGTTGCTAGCCCCAAATGCGACAAATGCAAACAAGAGGATAAGCACATCGCAGTCGAGATACTTGCTGGCAAATGCTTTAAAGGCCGGAGTTTCTATTTGCAACAGGGTGTAAACAATATCGTCCTGTGCATACTTCAGAATATTGGGATTCAACATGATCTGATCCAATGTCCTTTTCAGCTCATCAATACAACTTTTCAGCGAGCTGGTATTGCATTTGAATTCCCCAAACATCACCGTTTGGAGCATTACGTCAGGCACGTAATGGTTTTTTTCCAGGCCGTAATTTTCAACATCTGTACTGATCACATAGCCTCTTTTCTTGAGCGTTTCAAGGCAAGTGATGATATCCGTTGATAACAGTGGATGGCTATGGATCTGTTTATACAAATAGGAAATGTTGGTACTTTCGCTCTTCAGTGTTTTTCCTATGATGAATGCAAATAGCAGCGCCTCCATGGGATCGATATCAAGCATTTTTCCGATTTGAGTCGCATGACCCCGAATAATCTCATCATAGTCCTTTGATAGGTTTTCCGCTAAAGCATTCTCCTGATTTTTAGGTTTGGCATGAAGGATTTCGTGGATGAATTTTTTGGCATCTTTCAGCTGGAAGGTTTTCATTTTGTATAGGGTTTTAAAGTGAACAGAAGTATGAGCGGGTTTGCTGCGAAACCATTGATTCGATTGGCATCAGGGCCCAGCAGATGAGTTATGGGCATGTATACAGACAGAGATTGTGCATTCTATTTTTATGTCTTTTATTTTTGGGGTATAGATATTTCAGCATCATGATGTGTATGATGTATTTTTTTTACTATATATTTATTGGGCATAATCATCCCTTTACCGCCTTAGCGATATCAGGACGAGAGACTAGAAAGAAGGGTATTAAAAAAGTGGATTCTTTTTACGGTCGGCCTTTATCAGGGCCTTTGGACCATATAGGAAGTGTGAAATGTTTTTTGTGTTTTTTGACATTCCTTACATCTATAAAACTAAATTTTGTGCTCTTAATCATGCAGTATATTGGCAATAGATATTTTCGAAATACATTTCGATGGGTATTTTTACATCCGTATGATGCTTGTTCGATTACCCATGGTTTCATTTGAACCCCTTTATTTTTGTTAAAAAAAACCGGATAAGAACGCAATTTGCTTTACAATATTTGTGCCATTTTTTATCATTTTATTTGAATACAGAGCGGTATGTAAAATGAAG
>CANKSK010000217.1 GCA_947485425.1 Bacteroidota bacterium
AATGGCTTATTGGATTTGCAAATAGGCGGAGGCACTGTGGTATCTGGTGTTTTTTTAAATGGTATTTATTGGGGGCAGCCTCATTTTATAAAGACAGAAATAGACCCACTAGGTGGAACAAATTATACAATTATTAGCACTAGTGAGCTATTATCTGTACCTCTATCCAATTACGCTCATGTTAGTGCTGCTTTGCATGGCCCAGCTTGGAATTTTGTTGGTGCCTATAAACAATTTAATCAAAATACGAATAATATACTCTTTTATGGTTATAGTTCCATTACCTATGTAGGCGTTGATAAAGTAATCTGGACCTTTAGATCACCAGGTGGTTATTACAGTAACAATGCTGATTTAAGCGACATTGATGATACCATTTTACTTTACGGAACTGTTGTCGGTAATATGGTTACATTTGATCCCCAAGACATCGGAATAGGACAAAATACCGGCCAAATTCAAGGAACATTAGTCGGTAATGATTTAACATTATCAGATTCCTCCGGAACCTTAGCGGTTATGGTCAAACAATAATAATCCATACCCAATCAGAAGGTTAATCATATTGGCTCAACAACAGAAAATAAAACGTCTTTTGTTGGGCTAATTTCACAGCTGATCATTCTTTTTCATTTGCTACCCCTGCTTTATACAATACTGAATATCTTCAAGGGATTGAAAATCGTATATATGTTCAGAAATAATTTATCAATGTAAACTTTTCGCTACAAAATGTAGGGCATTATTTCAAGTAATGTAAACAAAACGCTACATGAATCAAATTATACATACCGAAAGCGAGTTATTTGTAATTTGTTTTTTTTCTTTAAATAGGCTTTTCACTATCGTAGAATGGTGAATTTTCTATTCCAGTGGAAGGATTCAAAAACAAACAAAAAATGTCTAATTTTAGGTCGAACTGAAAATTCAAAAAATCTTTCAGACCTCTATGGTCTTTATCAAATACATCAGCAATCACCACAAAATATTTTTAGCATGAAAACAGCTTCCATAACATCTGACACCATAGAATTTCTGAAAGCCCTTGAGTTAAATAACAACAGAGAATGGTTTGCGGCCCAAAAGGAAAGGTATCTTGCTGCCCAAAGCAACATGATTGATTTTGTGGATGAAGTTCTGGTCTTGATGAAAAAGCATGACCATATTGAAAATGAAACGGGTAAAAAAAGTCTGTTTCGTATTTATAATGATGTACGATTCAGCAAAGACAAATCACCTTATAGCGCTAGATTTGCTTTTGGTTTGAAGCGGGCAACCAAGATGAAAAGAGGAGGATATACCATGAGCATCAAACCAGGAAATTCTTATTTGGCTTGTGGTTTCTTCGCCCCCAATTCTGCCGACTTATTGAGAATGAGAAAAGACATTGCGCTGAACCATACCGAATGGAACCAAATGTTAAACTTAAAATCCATCCGAAATACTTTTGGCGATATCCGTGGCAATACTGTAGCTACCGTACCTAGAGGCTTTAGCAAAGATCATCCTGCTATTGATTTAATCAGACACAAAAAGTTTATTTTGAGACATGATTTTACCGATAAAGAAATTCTTGATCCAAACTTTGCACAAGTGGTAAATGAGATGTTCAAATCTGTAAGGCCATTTTTTGATTATATGAGCACCATGCTTACCACAAATCTGAACGGAGAATACGATGCACATATCTCTGAAAAGCATACCGTTTAAAATGATACCAAATGTTTACTTTTATCATCTAGCAGTATGTGAAAACAAATTTACAGACCCTTAGCAAACCAGAGCGATGAAGTCGAATGAGCCTGGCGATAGCGTTCTTTTAATTTGTAGAGCATCGAATACCTCAAAAGCCAATCCCAATCTTGTTGCCTTAAACCATAAAATCCCTATCACGTGAAAATATCTGCCACCTCCGCATTGGTGTTAAACTGGACTGATCCTGCATTATGGAAAAGTCCTGAAGCTATCGCTTACAACCAAAATTTGGATGTGAGCGAAGGAGAAAAGCTTTTTCAGTTGTTCAGTGCCGAAGAGTCCTTTATGCATCTGCAGTCTGTTTCAGGGCGAAAGTATTTTATGAAAAATACAGTATGCAACTTTTTAGACGCACTCCACAAACAAGATTTGTCAGGACAGGTCCTTATTCTGGCCGCTGGCCTTGCTCCACTATCGATTGAAATCGCTTCTCTTTTTCCTTCCTCTCAAGTATTCGATGTAGACAAATATTTAATGCATGACAAGCATGCATTGGTAAATGGCGAACCTCAAAATATTGAATTCATAGCATGTGATATCACCGATCTGTCATCCTTACAGGAACAATTAACGAAACATGATTTCAATAAAGACAAGCCGAGCATCGCTGTTATGGAAGGAATTATTTATTACCTTCCTTTGGATGGTTTGAAAAGCATTATGAAATTTCTCTGGCAGAATCACATGGCTTTCGCCTGCGACATCTGCTTAAAGCCAGAATTGGTGCATGTGCAAACCAGAAAATATGTATCGGATGTTTTTCGAAAAATAAAAGATGAAGTAGGTCTAGATTTCATCAACTTCTATTCAGCAGAAGAAATAACAAGTCTTTTGGAAGAGGCAGGATATACAAAAATAAGGGTTACCAATATGCAGCACATTCAAAAGGAAAGAACCGGAGACCAATATCCTTTTACCGAAACAGACAGCTGTTGGGTGATGACCGTTTATGCAGAATAATTTACATCTATCTATATATAACCTTGCTATTTGCTGCTTAATGCTAAAAATGAATGGATCAAATTGACAAATATTGCAATAAGAAATAAATAGTAGATTCATCGCAGCGCACATGGTTTTGATTTTTTATCTTTTCAAAAAAATACCAGTAGCATATTTGCTTTGTTTTTGCAAACAATTTTACATACAGCATTCGAGTCCCGCATTTTTGATTGATGATTTTGTTGATGCAATATATCATGATCGGGCCCTAGCGATCGCATTTTAGGGTATTTACTGCCTTTTATTGCAATTATGTAATTGGTCTTCTTTATAGTTCTATATTTGTACGCAACTTCTCTGCCATTCCTTACCCCACCCAATGGCTTTTATCTACCCTCAAAAAAATTAGTAATGAAAAAATTAGGTATGCGTATTTTACCCTTCGCTTTATTGGGTATATTGTTTATGGTTTCGTGTTCCAAATCAGATGATACCAAAGTAACAAGCACTTCCACTTCTTCAGGATCCACCACCTCTACTTCTTCAGGGGCCACCACCTCCTCTTGGGGAACTACTACTTCAACCACTTCTGGTAATACCACTTCAACTACTTCTGGTAATGCTACTTCAACCACTTCTGGTAATACCACTTCAACTACTTCAGGTAATACCACTTCAACCACTTCAGGTAGCACTGGTTCCACCACTTCGGGGAATGCTAACTTTCTTATTGTGGATGGTGTAAATATGGTAGGTGCCTCCATAGGAAGCACTATTTATCAAGGAAATTTAGTTGTTCAGTTTCTTACAGGCGCTAACGAGGGTTGTCAAACTTTTTTTACTGGAACCAATCCGGGAAGTGGAAATTATCCTTCTAATTGGACAACTACCTTGACGGGTTCTCAATCCAAATCCGTATTTCTTCCTGGTGGGGGCGCTTATGTATCTGCTGATGGCACAAACTTTACTTTGACCAACTTGGGAGCAGGAAAATTTCGG
>CANKSK010000218.1 GCA_947485425.1 Bacteroidota bacterium
ATTTCCGATTACAATTTGTGCATTGCTTTTGCTTGCGAATCCAGAAAGGATCAAAACCAATACAATACCTGAAAGACTTTTTTTCATGAGAACCGTGCTTTACAATTGAACATTACAGACAAGAAAAGTACATTTTTTTTATTGAAATAGCAAATCCGGCTATTGCGGAATGGCCACCACATCAATGGTACCATATTTAGGGACGTATTGGGTATAGTTTTCAGCCGTGAGGGGCTTGCAATCTTTACTTGTAAATAAGCGGTAATGTAAGGCATTAAAGTAAGAAAGGTAATCCTTAAAATGAATGTTTCTTTCTTCCATCACATAAATACCCAATTCAAAAACCAGAGAAGGTCTAAATTGAGCGATACATTTTTCTGCCCCCAACAACACATCTAGTTCATGCCCATCGGTATCGATTTTAATAAAATCCAATCGCGTTAATTGCTGATTGATACAATAATCATCCAAACGAATAGAAGAAACATTTTCCGCAGACATTGCTGTTCCACCATGAACGCCATGCTTTTCGCCGGTACTTCCTGAAATATTCCAGCTGCTGTAGGCTTTCAGTCCACTGCCATCACCGGCATCTTTGGAAACAAAACACTGAGTCACTTGAATCCTGTCTTTTAAGTTGGGATTCAATTCCATGTTTTTCATGAATTTGTTCAATGCATAATGGGTGGGCTCAAAAGCATGAATGACAGAACCCGGATTGTTCTTGCATAGCAAAAGACTCATCACACCTACATTCGCCCCTACATCAAAGATGACTGCATTTTCAGGTATTCGCAATAGTTTGTTATCGGTTACATGCTTTTGAAAACTGCCAAAAAGAAACAAGGATAAATCAATACCCTCAGACAAATCAATTTCAAAGTGAATACCATTGCGAAAAATTTTTCGCTTGTTTTCACGGAAAAAAAGATGAACGATTTTATATAATATTTTCGCTCCGAAAAGCTTAAATCCGGTAATTCTGAAATGTCTATTGATAAAATTACTTAGAAACATAATTTGCTGTCATTTTTTAAGAAACACCCATTGGGATGCATTTTGTTAATCCTATGCATCGCAAAAAATGCCACATCCCTTAGATCATCTTTTTGATTCGGTAAAAGTATAAAAATAAATCCGTACCGCCTCATTTCAAATTTTCAGTTTAAATAGCTTTAATTTACAGAATATTAATACTTTTGAAGCCGATAAATGATGACCATGAAAAACAAATCCACTTTTTTTATTATCATACTCATTTTCAGTATTTTAAAAGCAAATTCGCAAGTAAAAGATGGAGTTGTGCAGTTTTCAGGTGTAGTGGTTTCTGCTGACAGCCTCAAACCGATTCCCTATGCCAATATCATGGTCAAGGGCACCTCTCATGGCACGGTAAGTGATTTTTACGGTTTTTTTTCTTTTGTGGCCAAGATGAAGGATGTGATCGTTTTTTCTTCCATTGGCCATAAAAAAGCATATTATACCATTCCTGACACTTTGACTGACAATAAGTATTCACTCATACAAGTTTTGAGCAACGATACTTTTTTACTCAAAGAGGCCGTTATACACCCTTGGCCTTCGAGAGAACAATTCAAAGAGGCTTTTTTAAATTTAAGAATTCCGGAGGATGATATGGCGAGAGCGCAAAGAAATTTGGAAAGAGCGGAATTGAAAGAAAGGTTGGAACCAATGCCTATGGACGGCAGAATGAATCAAGCCTATGCCATGAAACAAGAAAGGAGTAAATTGTATTATGCAGGTCAATTGCCACCGAATAATTTATTAAATCCCATCGCATGGGCTGAGTTTATAAGGGCATGGCAAAATGGTGATTTCAAAAGAAAGAAATAATACAGAATGCGGACAACCTATTTTGCCCTAATCACATTCATTTGTTTTATTTGCCCATTCACTTCATTTGCACAGGAGCCTATTGCCTATGTTATGGGCAGTGTTGCCGATACGAGTGGCGAAAGGCTTTTTGGAGTCAGTATTTCCGTTATAGGAACCACTTATAGCACCACATCAGATTCTGCCGGGGAATATACACTTCTCGTCCCTGCTGAAAAAAACATAGATCTGGCCTTTTCATATATTGGCTTTGTGACGCAGAAGTATGCTTTGCAGCTGAAAAACGGAGATAAAAAAAAATTATCCGTAAAAATTCATCCCTCATCCACGCAGTTAAAGGAATTTACCATTCAGGATGAGCAAATGCGAGGCTCTACCCTTACCCGCATTGATCCCAAATACATCACCAATATGCCCAATGCATCGGGCAGTTTTGAGGCCATTTTAAAAACCATGCCCGGGGTGGCATCAAGCAATGAATTGAGTTCACAGTATTCAGTGAGAGGTGGAAATTTTGATGAAAACCTGGTATATGTTAATGACATTGAAATATACCGGCCTTTTCTGGTGAGATCAGGGCAGCAAGAAGGCTTGAGCTTTATCAATTCAGATATGGTTTCCTCCATCCTTTTTTCTGCCGGTGGCTTTGATGCCAAATATGGGGATAAAATGTCGTCCGTTCTTGATATTCAATATCGAAAACCGACGAAATTCAGCGGTTCTGCCGGGCTTAGCCTACTAGGTGCTTCTCTGCAGCTGGAAGATAAAATCAAAAAATTTACCTACATGATTGGCTACAGACAAAAATCCAATCAATACCTATTAAATACTTTCGATACAAAAGGTGATTACAAGCCCTTTTTTCAGGATTTGCAGCTTTATACCACCTATGAGATAAACAAAAAACATCAGCTAGACTTTTTGGGAAATTATTCCCGAAATGTGTACAATGTCATTCCACAAACCCAAGAGACCTCCTTTGGCACCATTAATGAAGCCTTGAAGCTTACGGTTTATTTTGATGGACAAGAAACCGACTCATATGGTTCCATGATGGGTGGACTGGCATATACCTATAAACCTTCTGATAGCCTTAAACTTAAAATTATTGGATCGGCATATCATACCAATGAAGATGAGACCTTCGATATACAAGGGCAATATTATTTGGATGAGCTAGAGAGAGACATGGGAAGTTCAAATTTCGGGAAAGTAAGCTATAATCTTGGCGTGGGTACCTTTCTCAATCATGCACGAAATTATCTCAATGCCGATGTGATCAACTTGGAACACAAAGGTAGCTATGCCCTGAAAAAACAGTATCTGCAATGGGGTATCAAGGCACAGCATGAAAAAATCAATGACAAATTATCCGAGTGGAATATGCTTGATTCAGCAGGATACTCTATTCCCAAACCACAGAGTTATTTTTATCCCGAGAATTCGCAAAACCCCATTACGTTTCCCGGAAGAATCAAAACTGAAAACAATGTAGAATCCAATAGATACAATGCATACGTACAAAACTCTTTCGGACTTGGAGATTCTATTCCGGTGATGATCACCGCAGGCATTCGTGCACAATATTGGGAATTGAATACGCAATTTATTATTTCACCAAGGGCATCTATTTCCTATAAACCGCGATGGAAAAAAGATTATGTTTTCAGAGCCGCTGCGGGTGTATATAGCCAACCACCTTTTTATCGTGAACTCAGAGACTTAGATGGTGTCATTAATACACAGATTAAATCCCAACAATCTATTCACTTTGTTTTGGGTAGTGATCATAATTTTCAAGCCTGGAATAGACCCTTTAAATATGTTACTGAATTG
>CANKSK010000219.1 GCA_947485425.1 Bacteroidota bacterium
TCAATTTTTAAGGTCAATGCGCAGATATAAACAGATTTTGAATAAGTTATTTTTTTCAACGAAGGACTGAAAGAAGCGTCTGATTTCTTCCGATAGGATCGAATTATTTAAATAGATTCATTGAATTGAAGAAAAACATTTGTTTTCATTGTTCAACCGCTTTGCGGTTGGTTTCGGAATGAATTTGCTAGCCCGCATGCAATGCGGGGCTATTCAAGTTTAATCCCTTCAGGATGTATTTAAATTTAATCCCGTCTGTTTTGCAATTTCATCCCTTCCAGATGTATTCAAAATTTTTATGGCGATATTTTTTTGGGAATTCATTGGCAATTCCGACCCTGAAAGGGTCAAATTTAAATAACCCCGCATGCAATGCGGGGAAAAGGAATTTTTCATTTACCTGAACCCTGATAAGGGTTCAATTTTTAAGGTCAATGCGCAGATATAAACAGATTTTGAATAAGTTATTTTTTTCAACGAAGGACTGAAAGAAGCGTCTGATTTCTTCCGATAGGATCGAATTATTTAAATAGATTCATTGAAATGAAGAAAAACATTTGTTTTCATTGTTCAACCGCTTTGCGGTTGGTTTCGGAATGAATTTGCTACCCCGCATGCAATGCGGGGCTATTCAAGTTTAATCCCTTCGGGATTTATTTAAATTTAATCCCTTCGGTTTTTTAATTTCCTCCCTTACGGTTTTGTAATTTCATCCCTTCGGGATTGAAAAGTTCAAAAAATAAAATGGGTGTTGATCTTCAAATCATTCTATACCTATTGAAATTAGTTAGAAAGCAATTCCGATAACTGAAAGGCAAGAATGAATCAATTTGTGGTCGGGAGTCCCAAAGAAAAAAACAGGCAAAAATGCCTGAAGTGATTTAAAAAAATACCGGAATATCCTGCATAGGATGTATGCAAGGGTATTCCGGCTTATTGTATGCTTAAAATCTTTCTAGGCCTGAAAAGAAGAAGTTTCCTTCAATGCCTGCATTTTCATCACTATCAGAGCCATGAACGGCATTTGCATCAATAGATTTGGCAAATAAGTTTCTGATGGTGCCAGCTTCCGCTTTTGAGGGGTCTGTTGCGCCAATGAGTTTTCTGAAATCATCTACAGCATTATCTTTTTCAAGGATGGCAGCTACGATAGGTCCTGAGGACATAAAACTTACCAAGTCCTTATAAAATGGACGTTCTTTGTGCACAGCATAAAATTCGCCAGCTGTTTCTGCACTCAGGCGGGTATATTTCATGGCAATAATTTTAAAACCTGCCTTGTTGATTTGGGCAAGAATGGCACCGATATGTCCATTTTGAACAGCATCGGGTTTTAGCATGGTAAACGTTCTATTTGTCGTCATATTGAGCAATTTTTTTATAATTTGAGGGCGCAAAGGTACGAAAAATATTTGGCATTCTCTTTGAAGCGGAAGATTTAATTTGGGCAAAATAGGGAAGGGTTTCACCTTTTGACCTGATTTGACTCTAAAAATGGAAGTTTTTTACGATTTTTTGACGCTTCCGACTCCCCATAATCATAAATTTAATACTTTTGCCGCACAGATGAAAAATCGATTCCCCGAAGCAGAACTGGAAGACCTCAGGCAAAGACTCAGCAGGCCCAATAAAATTGTAATTACTACCCATCACAAACCCGATGGTGATGCAATGGGCTCTTCCTTGGGTCTATACCATTACCTGGCCTCAAAAGGGCATATGGTTACTTTGGTGGTTCCAAACGACTTCCCTGATTTTTTGCTTTGGATGCCAGGGACGGAAGTGGTTGTTGATTATGAAAAGGCCCCGGATATCGCCATTGAGAAAATCCAGGAAGCCGAACTCATATTCTGTCTGGATTTTAATGCCATCAGCCGCCTCGAAAAATTTGGCCCTGTCATTGGCAATTCCCCTGCCGACAAGGTTTTAATTGATCACCACCTGGATCCGGAAAATATCTTCCAACACGCTTTTTCCTATACCGATGCTTGCGCTACTTCTGAGCTGATCTATGAATTTATTGTTGCCATGGGAGATAGGCACCTGCTTAACAAAGACATCGCTGAATGTTTATATACCGGTATCATGACCGATACCGCTTCGTTTCGTTTTGCCAGCATGTTATCCAATACCCATCGCATCATTGCTGATTTGATGGATGCCGGTGCCGAAAATCATAAGATTCATGAATCCGTTTATGACAATTCTTCTGAGGAACGCCTGCGTTTTTTAGGGTATTGTTTAGGTGAAAAACTCCGTATTTTTCCTGAGTACCACACCGCAGTCATTAGCATTTCCAAAGAAGAGCTATCTAAATTTAAAAATAAAACCGGTGATACCGAAGGGATTGTCAATTATGGTTTGGGCATCAAAGGAATTACCTTTGCCGCCTTTTTTGCTGAAAGGCCCGGTATTGTGAAGATTTCTTTCCGCTCTAAAAATAATTTTTCCGCCAAGGACTTTGCCAACAAACATTTTGAGGGTGGAGGACATAAAAATGCGGCAGGTGGAAAATCAAATATTTCTTTGAATGAAACCATTGATAAATTCATTTCTCTCTTACCCGAATATAAAGACGCTTTAAAGGAATGAAAGGATTTGGTGTTGTGAAATGCTTGTCTTCGTTTTTTATCAAAAAAGACCATGTAAGATGCATGCCCTTTTTATGGCTTTTTATTTTGATGCATGTATCGTGTCAAAGTGACACATTGAATACCAAACAAAGAATAACTCAAAATTCAGAAGATAAGTTGATTCAAATCAACCGCATGCTTGTTCGCAAAGAGTCAGATGAAATCGATGCCTATATTCAAAAAAAAGGATGGAAAATGGTTTCAACAGGCAGTGGATTAAGGTATTTTATTCTGCAGGAGGGCAAGGGAAATCCGATAGGAATGCATGAAAATGTATTCATCAATTATAGAATAGAAGATATTTCAGGAAAATTATTGACCTCTACAAAGCCCGGAAATCCTTTGCATTTGCAAACCGGCAGGGGCGAGGTGCCCAAAGGCTTGGAAGAAGCTATACTCCTGATGAAAAAAGGTTGCAAAGCACGCTTGATATTGCCTTCGCATTTGGCTTTTGGATTGGCAGGAAGTGAACATGTCAAGCAGGCAAGTAGTGTAGTTTATGAAGTAGAACTCTTGAATAATTAAAATAAATATATAGCCTTTAAAATAAATACTTACATAACAAAAAACAAAACATGAAAAAAACGCTTATTATCGCTTCGGCCACCATCTTGGGTTTTACACTGGCTTCGTGTAAAAAAGGTTTTAAAACTGCAGATTCCGGTATGGAATATCTTGTTTACACCGCAAATGAAGGCCCTAAAGCCAAAGAATCAGATTTTCTTACCGTTCACATTACCTACAAAACGGAAGGCGATTCAGTACTTTTTGATACCCGTAAAACCAAACCAATTACTTTCCCTATGTCTGCACCCGCCTTTAAAGGTGCTTTGGAAGATGGTCTGGCCATGATGGCTGCCGGTGACAGCGCCACCTTTTTGATTTCAGCAGATTCTTTGTTTGAAAAAACCTTTCATGCGCCCATTCCTGCTTACATCAAAAAAGGAAGTAAAATTAAATTTGATGTGAAGTTATTTAAAATTCAATCTGCAGAGGAAAGACAAAAAGAAAAAGCTGCCGAAGCTGAACAATATCGCATCAA
>CANKSK010000220.1 GCA_947485425.1 Bacteroidota bacterium
ACTTTCATGGTGGAGATGAATGAAACGGCGAGTATCCTGAATAATATGTCTGAGCGTAGCTTGATATTGTTGGATGAAATTGGAAGAGGCACCAGCACCTATGATGGGATTTCTATTGCATGGGCGATTGTAGAGCATTTGCACAACCATATGCATGCCAGGCCTAAGACCTTATTTGCCACCCATTATCATGAGCTGAATGAAATGGCGGAGCAGTTTCCGCGTGTTCGGAACTTCAATGTGTCGGTGAAGGAAATGGAGAACAAGGTTTTGTTTTTGCGGAAGTTGAGTCCTGGTGGCAGTGAGCATAGCTTTGGTATTCATGTGGCCAGAATGGCCGGCATGCCTCAAAGCATCATTGTGCGGGCGAATGAGATGCTCAAGCAGCTAGAGAAATCGCACAGCGGTGCGGAGTTGAGCAAAAAAGGCAATGAAAAGGCGCAGAACATGCAGCTGAGTTTTTTTCAGCTGGATGATCCTACCTTGTCGCAGATACGAGATGAAATCGTGGGGATTGACATCAATACCCTGACGCCGGTAGAGGCGCTGATGAAGCTGAATGACATCAAAAAGCTGATAACCCCTCGGCATTAAAATCTTGTGTTTTGCAGTCTTTTGGGGTGGTAACCAACAAGGGCACTTATTTTTAGGCAGGTAAAAAAAGGGGAAAAATTGGGGGTAATAAATTTTTTTTATCTGTTGCGTTTGGATTTTCAAATTAATGTTTACTTTTGCAGTCCATACAAGCGGAAGTAGCTCATTTGGTAGAGCACGACCTTGCCAAGGTCGGGGTAGCCGGTTCGAGCCCGGTCTTCCGCTCACAAATAGATAAACCTGCCGGCTAACCAGCAGGTTTATTTGCTTAGAGTCAAGATGGTCTTTCTGGGGAGCAATTTTCAGGAGGAGATGCCCGGGTGGTGGAACTGGTAGACACGCAGGACTTAAAATCCTGTTTTCGTTGAGAAAGTGCGGGTTCGATTCCCGCCCCGGGTACAAAATCAGAGTGAGAATGAGAGCGGGAGCGAACATTTTCACTCTGATTTTACTTCGCTCTCACTCTGTTTCTCGCTCTTTTTTTATGGTAAGCGAACATTTTCACTCTGATTTTACTTCGCTCTCACTCTGTTTCTCGCTCTTTTTTTATGGAAAGCGAACATTTTCGCTCTGATTTTACTTCGCTCTCACACTGTTTTACGCTTTTTTTTTATACTGGGTGAATATTTTTATTCTGATTTTATTCTCACAACTGATTTTGTTTTTTGCTCAAATGGTAATCGATTATTGATTCTGAAAATTAGTTGCTTTGCTTTAGCAAGGAGTAAGGATCAGAAAAAGCATAAAATTTGATTGGAATATTCATTGATGATTATGCATGCATAATTTGAAATTAAAAACTTCTCTGCAATATTGTGTCACGTAAATTTAATTGCATGTAACAAAACAAAAGGTCGTTTGAAATTACAATGTATTTAAAAGCAATAGCCCTAGCTATTGCTAGGGCTACAAAAGATGGGTTTTTGCAAAAATAATCACATGAATTCCTCTTTTTATTGATCAAAAAATAAAAATGAAGATATTTTTAACGCAGATTTTTCCTTGTATTTTTTTTATTTTTTATTTGTCGGCAATTATTAATTTTTCTTTAGACAAAATTTTATTTTCTTGTGTTAGGTGAATAAAATATACTCCACTTTGTAGGTTGTTTCGGTGCAGAGAGATTGTCTGTCCAGAAATATTTTTTATTTGAATTACTTGTTGTCCGAAGGCGTTAAAAATGGTCAATGTTGCATTATATAAAAATTTTTCTGTGTACAAAGTTGTTGAAGAAGAAAAAGGGTTTGGTGAAATTAAAATGGAGTTTTTTTCATTGTATGATTGAACACCTGTTGGAGTAAGGTATACATTGACGCAAGCAGAGTCGGTGCAACCGCTAGTATTTGTTACTGTAACACAATATGTGGTGGTATTTGAGGGCGATACAATAATAGGATTTGTAGTGAGCCCATTGCTCCAATAATACGTATCAGCAGCGCTCGCAGTCAGTGTTGTTGTATTGCCAAGAGATATACTTGACGGATTTGCTGTTACAAATGCTGTTGGCAAAGAATTAACCTGAACATCGGTAGGAGTTGAAGTTGCTGAGCAACCATTTGCATCTTTCACGGTCACGGAATAATTGCCATTAGTTGAAGTGGTAATGCTTTGTGTTGTCGCATTGTTGTTCCACAAATAAGATGTTGCAGCATTTGCTGTTAGGGTAACGGAATCGCCTTGGCAAAAAGTTGTAGGTCCGTCAGGGGTAATGGTTGCATTTAATGAATTAGGAATATAATATTCGTAAGCACCCATATCAATCCTGCAATTTGAAATTCTTTGATTGCCAGCTAAGTCTGTTTTAGGTAATTTAAGATTTGAAGTATCCGGTGTTCCTGCATCCATACATGGGGAATTTGACATTAATTCATAATTTGTATTATAGAACGGATAGGCATCTATATTTGTGTTGTCATAGTTTAATGTTCTATCAGTTTTTATTGAACTAATGCCACTTTGAATTAAGGAATAGGATATATTTATTATTTCCGGGGTAATACTTGCCGAACAACCACTTCCGCAATCAAAGATGTTATCAACTTTACTCGGGCTTTGATTTAGTGGTGCCCAATTTTCATGCATAAGGCAATTTACTACATCCATAACTCCTCCCCATCCCTTGTATATCGCTCCTCCTTTTTCATATACGGTTGCTTCATTGTCAATAAAGGTGACATTGATAAATTTGGTGTTTGAGCCAGAAATAAAAACGCCTCCACCTTTTTGTGCCGTATTCTTTGCTATTAGTGTGTTTTTTACAACAACATCAGATTCATATATTTCTAATCCACCACCGCCACCATTGCTTGAAACAGATGAAACGCCTCGCAAATAATTTTTTGTAATTCTAGCAGAAATAAAATTAGGTAATGAATTATACCAGCAAGCCATGCCTCCACCAGATTTAGCAATATTGTCATGAATATTTACTTTTATTAAAGTTGGATTGGAATTTGTCCAGCACATCATACCTCCACCGCTTCCGCTTATCATCCAGCTTGCAGTATCAGTAATTGTATTGAATGAGGCTTCTAAATTTTTTAAAATGGGATTTGAATTCCATCCAATAAATATACCAGCACCCATGCTTTTTGCGGAATCATAGCTTGCAATAAAATTTTCTAAGATAGGACCGCCACCTCGAATTAAAATGCCACCACCACTATTTTCTGCTTTGTTGTAGTAGGAATTAACATATGTTACTCTTGAAAATGAGTTTTCCAAATATAACCCTCCGCCATAACTATTTGCATTGTTATAGGCAATAATTAAATGATCTAGGCGGGGACTTGCATTTAGACAATAGATACCGCCACCTTGTGAACTTAATCCGTTTTTTATTGCAAAGCCTTTCAAAATGGAAGTAGAATCTTCGCCGTTAATAAATTTTACCACACTGCCCGCATAATTACCGTCAATTATAGTTTGATTTATGTGAAGAGTATTGTTGTCTATCAAATACAATGATGAAACGATTATTTTTTTTCCAGAAAAATCTATATTTTCGATATATGTTCCTTCTTGAACAAGAACGGTGTCGCCATTAGCGCTGGCGTTAATGGCTGATTGAATGGTCG
>CANKSK010000221.1 GCA_947485425.1 Bacteroidota bacterium
CATGAATAAAAAATCTGTATTTTGAATATAGAAGTTAAATAAAACCTGCGATGGGGCACAAAATGAATCAGGTGAAAATGTGAAGGTTCCTGAGGGGCCGCCAATGGTAATCATCCCATAATTGATTAGAGAATCCGCGCAACCAGTTTGATTGGCCACCCATAATTTTACATCATAATTACCGGGCGAACTGTATAGGTGGGCAGGAAACGATTGGTTTGAAACAGATCCATCGCCAAAATCCCAATTCCACTTCACGATGCTTGCTGCTGAAGAGGTGTCCGTAAATTGAACCAAAAATGGAGGGCAACTTGCTTTTAGTGTATCGGCTTTAAAAGCGGGCCTTGGTTTTCCCAAAATCAAAATAACGGAATATGCGGTGTCCTTGCATCCATTCATGTCCATAACAATGAGAGATGGATTCAGGCTGCCACTTTTGGTGTATACATGCTTGGCATCTTTTGTATAAATGGGCACAGAGTTATCATCAAAAATCCAAGTGTATCCAGTTGTTCCAGCATTCGATGTATTCGAAAATGTCACCGTGTCACCGGCGCAAATTTGCGCCGGATTTGCTGTGAAACTTGCTATGGGTGCATTTACCTGAATCATATTCTGAATCAGTATGGAATCATTGCAATTGGCATTATCCATCGTTTTTAGTTTCACGGAATATATGCCGGCTTTGGCATATTTGTGGGTTGGATTTTTTACATTTGATATGGAGCTGCCATCACCAAAATCCCAGGTCCAAGAAAGAATATTTCCGCTGCTTACAGATTGATCTATAAATTTAACTGTGTCATATGTACACACTGATTTTTTTTGCGCAGTAAAATGAGCCATCGTTCCAACAATTTCAATGGTATCATATAAAATATGTGTACATTGTTTGGTTTCATACTGCCAATCTGTTTTCATCATGTAATGCAATTCTGAAACAATGGCAGCTTTTACAACATACTTTCCAGGTTTTTTGTATGTATGACTTGGTGCGCCATACGTGCCGGAAGTAAATCCTCCATGGCTATCCGCTTTTACCACACTATCCTTGTAATTGCCTGCAGGGGTATAGGTATAGGAGGTGTCTCCTGTTAAGGGGTTGCGACCATAAACGGTATCTCCGCTGAAGAGTTTATTGCCATCGCCAAAATCCCAATACCAATTTCTTATTTGTCCAAAAGCACTGCTTGAAAGGTCTGTAAATTGTACTTTATTATTGTTAAAACAGCTGACCTTGGGTTGTATAGCAAATGTGTGTACCAAACTATCTATGACAAGTTCCCTGTATCCATTGTCAGAGCAGGTGGAGGTGTCATTGGTAACAGAAATTTTTATGCCATATACACCCGCCTTATGAAAGGCAATATAAGTGGTATCTGTTGGACTTAAAATATTTGCCTCAATTTTATTGGTATTTTTATTGACAATTTGAAAGGAATTCATTTTTGTCCAGTTTAGTGATGCATTGAAAAATCCAATGGTATCAGGCGCCATACAAAGCGCAAGGGCTGTATCATTTTTTAGCACAAATCCGCTTAAAGCGGAAGGTCCATTGATGAAGATTTCTTTGAAAAGGGTATCATTGCATCCATTGTATCCAGTGATTAGTCCAATGGTATCTCTTCCGAAAATTCCTTTGTAGTTGGTAATATACAAGGTATCATGACTTGTAAAAACGGGCTTTATCGAAAAATTATATTGGTCGAAAATATGTGAGTTATTGTAAACAGTTGCCAATATATTATGTGGATCTGAGAAGCCTGTATCCGAACAGGATATCCAATTGAAAACATCACTATGCCAAGTTGGGGTTGCCGGATCAAAGCGTGCTGTCCAGCACCAATAATCTGGTTTGATGCTTGTATCCGTATAACTAGATATGTCAATCATGCTCATCAAAGAATGATGACAAATGGAATTGGAAGGCAATAAGAGAAAGTCAATATGGTCGGGTGCAATACCAGCTTTTACAACTTTGTTTACCGTATCAATGCATCCATTGAGGGTATGAATAACCATGCTGGTTTTATAGGTGCCTATTTGATTGAAAATATGTGACGGATTACTGATTGCAGATGTATTTAAGGGGCCTGAGGCCAGATCACCAAAGTTCCAGGCATACGAGCTGATGGGCTCTGAGGATATGGAAATATCATTGAATTGAATTGGTAAAGGTGCACATCCTGAGGCCGTGTTGATTTTAAATTCTGCCTGTGGCTTTGTAATATTCAAGGGGATGGTGATGGAGTCTGCGCATCCAAATTGATTGGTCGCTATTAAGGTAATCGGATAAGAATAGGAATAGGTTTTGTAAGATTCTTTAAAAGTATGAACCGGATGCATTTGATTTGAATAGCTGCCATCCCCAAAATCCCAGGCATAGGTAAATGTACCGGAGCCCGATGAAATATTGGTGAATGATCCCTGAAAAGGAGATGGACAAAGTTGAATGCTGTTGGTGAAATTTGCTTTGGGTATGGTATAGGTTTTTTTAACAGTATCCTTGCATCCTATTGACGTATTGATTACAAAATTGATGGTATGTGATAAAATGCTGTCATAGTTGTGTATAGGATTTTGCAGGGTACTGATATTTCCATCGCCAAAATCCCAATGCCAGTCTAAAGGCTTTGGATTGCTAAGATCCGTCATGGATATTTGGTAGCTGCCGGGAGAAGAGCAGCTTACCGTGAACGTGAAGTCAGGCTGGTAAACGCCAATGGTTTTTTGAATGGAATCTTTACATCCATTCTGGTCGGTACAGATGAGTTTTATGTTGTAATTTCCTGCTAATGAATAGCTGTGAGAAGGGGAAGTACTTGTTGAGGATGTTCCATCGCCAAAATCCCAAATAAAATTCATCCCATTTCCAATCGATTTATTCATAAATTGACAGTTGGCGGGTGCTGAGCAATTGCTGATATTCATGTCAAAATCTGCTTTTGGAGACACCACATGAATATATTTGTCTATGTAGGAAAATGATTGACAGCCATTTGCGTCATTTATACTGAGTGTAACCGTAAAATTCCCATTCGATTGATAGGTGTGTTGTGGATTTTGTTTGTTGGAGCTTGTTCCATCGCCCAAATTCCAATACCAAGAGGTAATCGGAACAGATTGTGGCACTGAAAGATCATTAAATTTTACGTTTAATGGTGCGCAGCCACTTGTTTGATCTGCTTTTAATGAAGAGATGGGGGCGGAGTAGGATGAAATGTAATAGGGTTTGATGATAGAATCTTTTTTTCCTGCTGAATTGGTAACCACCAATTTGACGGTATATGCCCCTGGATTCAAATAAAAGGTACCAGGATGTTGAATAATGGAAGAATTTCCATTGCCAAAATCCCAAGCCCAAGAGGTGATATTGCCTGTAGATAGATCTTTGAAATTTACGATTAAGGGCGCACAACCTGCTGTAACATCTGCCGAAAAATTTGCATTCATTTGCGCTTTTGCATCAATTGAGCAATAAAACATCAAAATACAGAATATAATTTTTAGAGAGGCCCTCATGGAAATGATTTATACAAAGATAAGAATTTTGTATGCGAAAATAGCTATTTATTCATGCGCATTATTTTCGTTTAATAACATTTAAGTTGCTTGTAATCAATATGATAATATATTAAAGTATTGATTATATATCGGTGGTGC
>CANKSK010000222.1 GCA_947485425.1 Bacteroidota bacterium
CGTTTTCTGCGCGCCTTTTATCATGCTTGGGATAATGAAAAAATTGCCTGGGCACAAAGCCAGGCGCTGGCTTTCGATGGTAAATTTGCCATGCAGCACCTGCTGAAGGTCGCCTCTTCATTGGATTCATTGGTGGTGGGTGAAAGAGAAATTGCCGCACAAATTCGTAAATCATATGAAAATGCCCAAAAAATAGGACTTACCGGCGACTTTTTGCGAATTGTCATCAACAATACCATTCGTACTGCTAAAGAAGTTTTTACCGATACCCTGATCTCTGAAAAACCTGTTTCTGTTGTTTCTCTTGCCTATCGCACCCTGAAAAAAATGAATGTGCCTCTAGATGCGCATTTTCTCATCATTGGTGCAGGGCAAACCAATGCTTTGATGTCAAAATATTTATTTAAACATGGCTATCGAAATTTTTCGGTTTTTAATCGCACATTCGAAAATGCGCAGCTCCTTGCAAAAGATTTAAAAGCAAAAGCCTATCCGCTTTCTGATTTGGCATCTTATCAAGAACATTTTGATGTTATTTTATCTTGTACTGGATCTGCCGAGCCCATTATTACCAAAGAGATTTATGCCAAGCTTACTGCGGGTAAAAAACAGAAAAAAATCTTGGTAGACCTTGCCATTCCCAATGATGTTGAAGCGGGTCTGGAAAAAGATTTTGAGATGGAGCTCATTCGTATCGAAGATTTAAAAGTGATTGCCGCTGAAAATTTGGAGGAAAGAAAGAAAGAACTCGAGGCTGCAGAAAATATTATCGAACGAAATCTTCAGAATTTCTTTCAAACACATCGCATCCGACAAGTTGAACTGGCCATGAGTGAGGTGCCTAAAAAAATTCGTGAAATCCGGGAAACAGCTGTCAACAGTGTTTTTGCAAGAGATCTGAGCACGCTAGATGAATCTTCTCGGGAAGTGCTCGATAAAATTTTAACATACATGGAAAAAAAATATATCAGCGTTCCCATGGTATTGGCAAAAGATATCCTTATCGGTGCCGAAAAATAGTTTCATCTATTCCTTTTAACCGAATAATTTATAAAAATGGAAAAACTTATTATTGGAAGTAGAGGCAGTGATCTCGCGCTTTGGCAAGCAAATTTTATCAAAGATGAGCTAGAGAGTAGAGGCATTGCTTCCGAAATAAAAATTATTAAAACGCAGGGCGATACAGAGCAGGAATTGGCTTTTGAAAAAATGCAGGGCTTTGGCTTTTTTACCAAAGAAATTGAAGACGCTTTGCTGAAAAAAGAAATCGATATCGCTGTGCATTCTCATAAAGATTTGCCCACAGCTAAAATTCAAGGGCTTACCATTGCTGCCGTTACCAAGCGCGAGGATCCTTCTGAACTGCTGATAACAAATCCCCTTGCTGTTGACCCAACCAAAAAACTTTCGCTCAAACACGCCGCCATTGTAGGCACCTCATCGGCCCGCAGAAAATCTCAATTGCTCTCCTTTCGAGAAGATTTGGATATTCAGGATTTGAGAGGAAATGTGCCTACCCGCATACGAAAACTCAGAGAAGGGAAATATGATGCCATTATGCTTGCCAATGCAGGGGTTTCCCGTTTGGGTATCAATTTAGACGACCTACATGTGCAAGTGCTTTCTCCTGATTGGTTTATTCCAGCGCCTGCTCAAGGTGTTGTAGCCGTTCAAACACGCGATGATGATCATGTCCTGATTGAAAAATTACAAAGTATAAATCACCCCGAAGTACAAGACGCCATCCGTGTAGAAAGAAAAATATTAGAGCTTTCTGAAGGGGGGTGTCAATTGCCACTGGGTGTTTATTGCAAAAAAGATGGAAATAATTTTCGCGTATGGGCATCTTGGGCGGATGCCTGGAATGAATTCCCCATTCGCTATCACATCTCAACTGACAATCCCTCTGAGATCGCAGAAAAGGCATTGAAGGCCTTTAAAATCAAAAGAGATAAGCGTGTGTTTATTACACGTCATTTGAAAAAACACAGCTACTTGTCTCGTGCCATGAATAGCCATGGTGTAAAGCTTGCAGATGAGTCTCTTATTGAAGTACAGCAAGTAAAATTTAATTCTGCACCCATTACAGACTGGATATTTTTTAGCAGCGCAAATTCGGTAATCCATTTTTTTAATCAGCATCCTGAAGTTTCTAAGGCCACTCAATTTGCTGCAATAGGAAGAGGTACCGAGGCTACCTTGCGCGAATTTGGCTATCAGTCCGCATTTACAGGTCTTACCCATGATATATCTGATACCGCTTTTGAATTTGGTAAATTGGCTTATGGTTCTACTGTGCTGTTTCCAAAAGCAAAACATTCTTTAAGAAGTATTCAGAAGCAAATGCCGGAGAATACCAAATTAATCGATTTGGATGTATATGAAACTTTGCCAAAAACAGAATTTGAAGTGCCTCCTTGCGATATCTTGGTATTTACCAGCCCCTCTAATGTGGATGCCTATTTTTCTAAATATACCTTAGAAGCCCATCAACAATGTATTGCCATGGGCATGTCTACTTCCTCAAAACTTGTAGATTATGGTGTAAAAAATATTCATACACCATCCCTGCAAGATGAAACGGGCCTTGCTGAGGCCATATTTAGTTTGTAACATAATATCTGAACCCATGCTTATCAACAGACCCAGAAGACTTAGAAAAAACCCAATCGTCAGGGAAATGATTGCTGAAACAATGCTTTCAAAAAATATGTTTATGTACCCGCATTTTATCGTTTCCGGTAAAAATACGGTGCAGCCTATTGATGCAATGCCTGGCATCAGTAGGTTCTCCATTGATGAGCTGCGAAAAGAAGTTGAGGGCAATCTGAAATTAGGCATCAATAAAATTTTATTGTTTGGCGTTGGCGAAAGAAAATCTGAGGATGGAAGTTCTGCATGGCACTCGGATTCTTTAATTCCTGAAGCCGTTTCCACTTTGAAATCAGCCTTTGGCAATGATTTATATATTGCTACGGATATTTGTCTTTGCGCCTATACAACACATGGACATTGTGGTATTATTAAAAATGACTATGTAGATAATGATTCAAGTGTTCTTGCCTTGGCACGAATGGCTTTATCGCATGCCGAGGCCGGGGCCGACATGGTTGCGCCTTCGGATATGATGGATGGAAGGGTAGGAGGGATTCGCTCCGCGCTGGATGAAAAAGGTTTTGTCAATACCGCATTGATGTCTTATGCCATCAAATTTGCCTCTTCTTATTATGGCCCTTTTCGCGAAGCTGCCGACTCTGCCCCTGGAAAAGGCGATAGGAAATCCTATCAAATGGATTTCAGAAATGGCCGGGAAGCCCTGCAGGAAGGCATTACCGATGAACACGAGGGTGCCGATGTATTGATGGTAAAACCTGCTTTGGCCTACTTGGATGTGATTAAAAACTTGCGTGAAAATACCCTTTTGCCTGTGGCTTGCTATAATGTTTCTGCTGAATATAGTATGGTTAAAATGGCCGCTCAGGCAGGTGTGGTCAATGAACAAGGAATTGTAATGGAAAATATGTTCGCTTTTGCTCGTGCAGGGGCACAAATTATCATTACCTATCATGCCAAAGATATTTTGAAAAATGCTTGGCTCTAGCCCGGCAAATATCTCTGATAAAAGATATCAGCCTCATAAATAGAAA
>CANKSK010000223.1 GCA_947485425.1 Bacteroidota bacterium
CTTGCAAGGGGAATGGTGCAAAAAGAACAGAAGTAGTCGCAGCCATCCTGTACTTTTAGGAATGAGCGGGTGCGGTCGCCGGCAGAAAAGGAGGGAACAAAAGTATGCACATGTTTGATGGGGCCTGCAAGAATGCGGGTTTCATCGGATTGAAGATGATTTTCGATATGCTCGGGCAGATTGAATTTTTCCGATGCCCCTAAAACGATTGAAACGCCGGGTATTGAGGCAATTTCTTCCGGTTTAAGTTGTGCATAACAGCCAATGACGGCAATAATCGCCCCAGGAGAATTTTTCAGGGCCTGCTTGACCACTTTGGCACATTTTTTATCCGCATGATCGGTAACCGAGCAGGTGTTGATCACATACACGTCTGCTTTTTCATGAAATTCCACCCTTCCATACCCCTTCAGGAGAAAGGAACGCGCCAAAGAGGAGGATTCAGAAAAATTGAGCTTACAGCCCAAGGTATAAAATGCGACTTTTTTCTTTTCCATGCGGGTGCAAAATTAATCAAAAAATGCGAACCCAAGTCGATTTGTCAATGGTTTTTGTTCAAGTGGATGGTTTTTGGGGTGTAGTGATTGTGATTTTTTAAGTTGTTAAAAATCAAATTCAACCTTCAAAAGAAATATTGATAAATTTAAACATGTCAATTTATTGAACTTATTTCCAATAGTATTTGGTATCCTCTGACACTTCAGACTGTTCTTTCCAGTAGGCAGAGGTGACAAACTTTCCATTGGGGAGCACTAGTGTTCTGTTAAAAACTCCGTTTACTGGGTTAAAGGTAAGATCGGTGACTCCCATGGTAAAGGTTTCTATTGGTGTGGGAGCTTCTATGGGCTCTGCGGCTACATCGCCTTCTGCCACTGCGGGTTTTGCGGCTACCTTTGCTGCGGGGCTGGGTACCACTATCACCGTAAATTTGTTGTATTCCAAAATTTTTCTCAAAAATTCTACCCTTTCACTGGTGAGATTTTTTTCCACGATGGAACATTTGGTGCCATCAAGGTCTTCAAAGGTATAGTTGGGATTTAATGCCATTTTTTAGAATGCTTTAGGAAATCAATGCGAAAATATAATTAAACAAACCGCCTGCAAAACCAATCAGCAGAATACCCATGCTGCAAATAATCAGCGCTATTTTGGCATGGGTACCACTATGAATGGTTTCTATTGGATTTTCTCCTGCATCTACAAACATGGCTTTTACCACTCGAATGTAATAATACAAGGATATAATCATGTTTAGGGCGGCAATGGTCAGTAGCGCATAGTTGCCATTGGATGCCCCTGAGGTGAGGAGAAATAACTTACCGAAAAATCCCGCTGTTGGCGGAATGCCTGCCAAAGAAAACATACTCAGAGCCAATGCCCAGCTTAACCTGGGGTTTGTTTGGTAAAATCCTTTTAAATCCCCAATATTTTCCTTTCCTGTATGGCTCGAAATAATCGATATAACGCCAAATGCCCCTAGATTGGTAAAAATGTACGCCAGAAGGAAAAAGAGAGCTGAGCCCTCCCCAGAGGGTGTATTTGTTGAAAGGCCTAGCAAAATGTATCCCGCCTGTGTGATGGATGAAAAGGCAAGAAATCTTTTCAGGTTTTCCTGACGGATGGCAAATAAATTGGCTAGGGTGATGGTAATGGCAATGAGAATAAACATCATGTACGACCAAGGACCGGGGAAATGAAAAAATATTTTTTGAATGAAGCGGATAAAGATAAAAAAGGTAGCGCCTTTGGAAATTACCGATAAAAAAGAGGTGATATTTATCGGTGCCCCTTCATAGACATCTGCTGTCCATAAGTGAAAAGGAACGGCTGAAAGTTTAAAACCAAATCCGGCCATCAGAAAAATACATGCTAGAACTTGTAAAGGACTGCCCGTAATTGCTGTAGAGAGTTCATTTAAATTTAAGGTGCCTGTAGTACCATAAATGAGTGATATGCCAAATAACATCATCCCAGAGGCAAATGCTGAAGAAAGAATCATCTTCATGCCGGCTTCTGCTGAGCGGGCTTTTTCATGATCAAAGGTAATTACAGCTGCCAAAGGAATTGCCGATAGCTCCAAGCCCATGTAAAACATGATGAGGTTTCCGGAGGATATCATAAAAAACATTCCCACCATCGTGGAAAGCAGGAGCAAATAATATTCGATAATAAATTTATGATTTTTAAGCCAATCAAAAGATTGCAGAGAAATCAAAAATATACCCAAATTGAGAATATTTTTTTCCATCACCAGTAATGGATTGGTTATAAACATCTCATTGAATAACTGGCCTTCTACATTGAAAAAAAAGCCGTATATGAGGTTAATAAATAGCAGAACATTTACCAGTTTTAGTATACCTACATTTCGATTTTGGTCATTGCTAAATATTTTCATAAACAACAAAATGAAAAAAATAAGCAGAAGACAAAGCTCAGATTTTAGATATATTAAAGAATTTAAATCCATTTTATAAACGTATATAGTTGTAATGATTAAAGATTTAAAAGGTATGCGCTATTTTTTCAATAATCAGTTTGGTATCGGGAGTTATTAAATTGTATAACCAAAAAGGGAGCACGCCAATGGCTAGTATACTGCAAATTAAAACCACTGAAGCTGTTTTTTCATTCCATCTTGCATCTTTAAGTGTGGCATGTTCCTCATTGGTGTAGGGGCCGAGTACTGCTTTGGCGATGGCTCTGAGAATATAAACTGCTGTTACCACAATAGAAATACAGGCGATGACACTGGTAATCCTTTCGAAAAGGCCTGTTCTTTGCCAGGAGCCGACAAGGATGGTCATTTCGGCTACAAATCCACTGAATCCGGGAAGTCCTAGTGAACACAATCCCGCAATGATATATACAGAACTTAAAAAAGGCATGCTCTTGAGGAGTCCGCCAAGTTTGTCAATGTCTTTGGTGTGTGTTCTTTCATAAAGCATGCCGATGGCACCAAAGAAAAGGGCGGTCATCAGTCCGTGTGAAACCATTTGCATGACTGCACCCGCCATGGCCGTTTTGGTCATCATGCCAATGCCCATGAGCACAAATCCACAATGACTGATGGATGAATAGGCATTGATATATTTCAAATCTTTTTGCATCATGGTGACAAATGATCCGTAAATAATGGCAATGGTAGCGAGTGAAATAATAATCCAAGAATATTCCAAAGCAGCCTCTGGCATGAGGTAAGTTGCTACTCGAATACATCCATATCCGCCGAGTTTCATGGAGATACCTGCCAAAAACATCGAGCCCGCAGTAGGAGCGGAGGAGTGTCCATCAGGCACCCAAGTATGAAAAGGAAATAAGGCCGTAAACACTCCAAATCCTGTAAAGATGAGCGGAAACAAATAACGCTGTGCTTCCATCGAAATGTGCATTTTCGCCAGTTTTATTAGGTCAAAAGTATGCTGTCCATCGGGACCCATAGACTGAAAATAAACACCAATGAGTCCAATAAGGATCAATGCAGATCCGCCCATGAGCATCAAGGCAAGTTTCATGGCACTGTATTCTTTTTTGCCACTTCCCCATATGGAAATTAAAAGGTATTTGGGAATGACGGCTAGTTCTAGAAAGAAGAACATGGTGAATAGATCCAAGGAGATAAAAAACCCATAAGCACCA
>CANKSK010000224.1 GCA_947485425.1 Bacteroidota bacterium
AGGATTCTGATTTACAAAAACTCATTATGCCCCAATTTTGATGCATCTTCGATGAGGTCCATGCAAATCCATATTTTGTTGCAGCTTCAGAGAGAACAGGGACATCCTCTTCTAAAAATCCACTGATTATTAATAGACCTTGCGGGTGCAGCTTGGCATGATACATTTCCATGTGCTGCAGCAAAATATTTCTATTGATATTGGCTAGAATGACATGGAATTTATCATTCGCAACGTCTTCAATACTTCCGTGTATAACCTGAATAGTATCCAATTTATTATGTTGACAATTGAGGAGAATATTTCGGCAAGATCTTTCATGGTTATCTACGGCAAAGATCTGAGAGGCGCCCAAAAAAGATGCCATGACAGAAAGTATGCCCGTTCCTGCGCCCATATCGAGAACTGTTTTCTCATGAAAATCTATCTGAAGCATTTCTTGAAGCATCGCAAGCGTAGTAGGATGATGACCCGTTCCAAAGGACATATCCGGCTCAATGGTCAAGGTATATTTAAAATTTTCAGAAAGGGGATGAAAAGGTGCTCGAACAGAAAATATATTTTCAAATTCGATGATGGGAAAATCTTTTTCCCATTCCCTATTCCAATTTTCGCCTGGAATTTTTTGGATGGTAAAATCAAATGAAAGCTGTTTGGACAAATCCAGGATATCGCTTTCCACAAAGGAAGAAGCAGAGATATAGGCCACTAAGCCATCATCAGAATCTTCAAACATATCAAAACCCAACTCAGCCAGAAAAGCAGTAACAATATCCGCTTTTTCGTGAGCAGCAGGGAATACGCATTTCAACTGCATATAATCATCCATCGTACTTGAAATTAAATGGATTTGACAATATGAACGAAGTCGGCAGACTTTAAAGAAGCCCCACCAATAAGGCCTCCATCGACATCTTTTTGGGAAAAAAGTTCAGCAGCATTTGAAGGGTTGCAACTCCCCCCATATAAAATAGATATTTGAGAAGCGACATCTTCATCATAAAATTGAGCAATCAAAGCACGGATATATGCATGCATTTCTTGTGCTTGCTGAGGACTGGCTGTTTTTCCGGTACCAATGGCCCAAACTGGTTCATAGGCTATCACGGCTTGAAGAATATCTTCAGATTCCAAATGAAAAAGGCCTTCTACCAATTGATTTTTAATTGTTTCAAAATGCTTTTCAGATTCTCTTTCCGCAAGCACTTCTCCACAGCAAAAAATGGGTGTTAAATCATTTTTAAGGCAGCTTATGACTTTTAACTTGATCAGGTCATTGGTTTCATAAAAATAAAGTCTTCTTTCAGAGTGCCCAAGGATAACATATTTTGCGCCGGTGGATTGAATCATTCCTGCAGAAATTTCGCCCGTATAAGCACCTTTGTCCTCATGGTGACAATTTTGTGCAGCGATGTGCATATACTCCGCATTTTGCACCAAATCAGTGAGCATTTTCAAATGAATAAAGGGAGGAGCAATCACCACATGAAGGTTTTCAGGTATATTCTCTTCTTCAAGAAGACTTTCAATAGAAGATAAAAGATAAACAGCTTCATCAACCGTATTATTCATTTTCCAATTACCTGCAACAATTTTTTTTCTTATCATAAAAAAACGCTTTTCATTTTTAATGTATTCTCAAGGTTTATTGAACCCTAATACGGGGATCAATCAATCCATAACAAATATCGACAATGATATTCATTAGGACAAAAAATACGGCTATAAAAAACACGGAACCCATCACCACGGGTAAATCATATTTGTCCAAAGCATTAACCGTGACGCTGCCAATTCCCTTCCAACCAAAAATAAATTCGATAAAGAAAGCCCCAGCCATTAAGGAGGCCATCCAACCTGAAATAGCGGTAACAACGGGGTTAAGGGCATTTTTTAGTGCATGACGAAACAATACGACTCGGTAATGCAGACCTTTGGCTTTAGCCGTACGAATATAGTCTTGCGACAATACATCAAGCATTGAACTGCGGGTAAGTTGCACAATAATCGATAATGGCCTTATTCCCAATGCAATAGCGGGCAAAATTAGATTTTTCAATTCAAGCACTTCCCCATCAAAAGGATTCATGCTATACAAACTCCCGGTCATATTGAGTCCAGTATATTTGCTAAGTACAAAACCAAAAAGCCAGGCGATAAGAATACCGGCAAAAAAAGAGGGTGCAGACATGCCAAGGATGGAGAAAACGAGGGAAAAGCGGTCGATAATCGAATTTTTGTTGACAGCAGCCCAAACGCCAAGTGAAATCCCCAAAATGGTAGCCAATAGCATGGCAGCAATTGTAAGCACTGCGGTTCCGGGGAGGGCTTCTAAAATAATTTCCGTAACTTGTTTTTTTGATTGATAAGACCTTCTGAGATAGGGCTGCTTGAGGACAATCGCATAACCGGACTGCGAGGTATACAAAGGCAGATAATGGATGTATTTCAGTGGGCTTAGGTAAAAAGTACTTTGTAAATTGAGGGTCTGATGGGCCGAAATAGGAGAAACATCATTCAAATACATCAGAAATTGAACCGTCAAAGGCTTATCCCGACCCAAATCTTTATTGATGGCATCAATAGAAGCAGCATCAGCCCTTTGACCAAGCATCATACGGGCAGGATCGCCAGGAAGAACATTAAATAAAAAAAAAACAATAATGATGACACCCAAGAGTACAAGTACCCCATAAAAAAGTCGTTTTATGATAAATCTGAGCACTTCCTTTGAAAATTCTTATTTAAGGAAGTTGGATTTCACATCCCGATATTCAGGAAAATCATTGTGATGCCAATACGCAATTACTTTAGAGCCTTTTAGGAGTGCGAGGGCGGGATTTGAACGCACCATGGTTTTGAGCGCTGTGGCATCACAAAAATAATAGGGATACATGGCTTGTACGCTATGACGGAGGCTATCCGCCATAGGTGCAGTAGAGGCTGTTAGTCCAGCAAATGGAAACTTATCCCGTTCGCAATTTTCAGCAAAATGGGATATTTTATCCTGAATTTTCATATTTGTTTTTTCCAGATCATAAGCGATCAATAAAAACTTATATCCCGGCGTGGCAAGCCAGTCCTCTGCAAAGTCATTTCCATCCGCATCGGTAATACTGAAATCATGTATTTTAGGCACATCACCCTTGCGGATTAATTTATCCTTTCTGTCAACAAAAATATAGGTAGAATCCAAATTAGAGACTTTATCCATACCCAGTTCAATTTCTTTTCCATCTTTTTTATAGATAAAGACCATTTGAACGCTATCGGTTTTTGCACCCTTAGGAAGTTTCATGTCCTCAAGAATATCGGTGCCAATTTTATAGGGTCTAAAATCGATTAAGGGTAAATGGGAATAGGTCCAAACGGAGAATCCCAAAGAGGCAAAGAATGCTAAAAAAGTAACAAAAGAGCCCATTTTTTCGGAAAAAACAGGTTTTATAAGGGATTTTCCGATAAAAAGGACTAAAATTAGAACGAGTAGGGCAATATCTTTACCAAATGACTGCCAGGGGGTTAATTTAAGGGCATCACCAAAACAGCCACAATCGGTAACTTTATTGAAATAGGCCGAATAGAAGGTTAGAAAGGTAAAAAATACTATAAGCAATAACAGGAGCCATAAATG
>CANKSK010000225.1 GCA_947485425.1 Bacteroidota bacterium
GAAAGTTCAAAAATGCTATTAACTTTGTCAGTAACAGGATAGTGACTGAAAAAAAATCGCGCACCTTCTTTGACATTTTATCCTATGCCATTGGGTAGCAAAAAAAAAACACATGATTGTTTAAAGAATACATAGAAATGAGTAACAGAAATTTTAACTAAAATATTTGTTCAATATGAAAATCGTTAAGCACCTTATATTATTTATCATCTTAGTAATATCTCACAACTCTTTTGCCCAAAAGCAAAACAACCAGTGGCGTTTTGGAACTGCTGGTGCTATTGATTTCAATACCCTGCCACCAAGCTTTATTACAGGCGCAGCGCTATCCACTTTCGAAGGCAGTGCATCTGTTGCCGATAGATTAACAGGAGCGCTATTGTTTTATACAGACGGAGTTAAGGTTTGGAATGCTAATAATCAGGTGATGCCGAATGGAATGGGTTTATTGGGAGGAACGGCAGCATTATTATCATCTACAACCGCTGCTGTTATTGTCCCAAAACCGGGCACCAACAGCTTGTATTACATAGTAACCATAGACGAACAATCCTCAAATAATGGGGTAAGGTACAGCCTTATAGATATGACTTTGAATGGTGGATTAGGCGATGTGGTTGCAGGACAAAAAAATATTTTTCTGTTTCAAACCAATTCTGAAAAATTGGAAGTTGTTCCTGCTGCAGATGGTTTGAGCTATTGGCTGATTACACATGATATTCCAGGAAATATTTTTTTTTCGTTTAAAATTGATAACACGGGCATTCAAAGTACTCCTATAATAAGCCAAATTGGAGGAACGCAAGGTAATGGAGCAGGCCACATGAAAATAAATAAGCAATTTAATAAAATTGCTCTTGGCTTGTTAAAATTGGGTTCAGGCTCGAGTACCCAAATTGAACTATTTGACTTTAATAATGCGACAGGAATTATTTCCAATGCCATAATTTGGAACTATACTTTTCAAGTTGCATTAATTTATGGAGTTGAATTTTCACCCAATGGAAAAGTTTTATATGTCAGCGACCTTCAAGGATTGGTGCAATATGATATAACACAACCTACGCCATTGGCCATAGAAAACTCAGCATACCAAGTTTCAACCTCGAATAACACAAGTTTACAATTAGGAATTGATGATAAAATATATGTCAACTCCGGAAGTTTAAACGCTATTAATTGCCCAAATGAATTGGGTCCGGCCTGCGGCTATCAAACAAATGTAATAGCCAACCAAACAGGTGGTGGTGGCTATGGATTACCCAAATGGGTGTATTATCCCAACGACACCCTATCGCTAACGTCAAATAGCATTGCATATTCCGATTCTTGTTTTGGAAATGCTACGCAGTTTGCCATTCAAAATACTTCCGGCATTTTAAGTATTACCTGGAACTTTGGCGACCCAACTTCAGGAGCAAATAATACGGCAGTGGGCTTTACTGCCAACCATATTTTTTCGCAGATTGGCAATTATACTGTTCAGGCAATACTTACGAATACTTGTGGCTTTGACACTATATTTTTGAATGCTTTGCAAATTATCAATTGTAATCCAACAACAATAGCTGGCTTTAACATTATTGGCGATACATGCGATGTTGATGCAAGGTTCAACTTTCAACCCATAGGCACAGCCCAAGCAAATTCCCTGACCTGGACTTTTGATGACCCCAATAGTAGCACAAATTCGTATATTTCAACTCCTGCCAATCCGGATGCCCCTCATACATTTTCAGCTGCTGGCACTTATAATGTATGTCTTACCTTTCAGGAGCCAGGGTTTCCAGTAACCAGTATTTGCAGAACCGTTCATATTGGCCAATGCTGCAAGGGAATTATCTCTTCAAATGATACATGTCTTGTAGATAATATTTCATTTTCCATCACAACTGGTGCTACATTATCAAGTATTACCTGGAATTTTGGGGACCCCTCAAGCGGAGCAAACAACACATCCAATTCTTCAACACCCACACATTTATTTTCAGCAACAGGAACATACAACATACGTGCCATCGTAAATTTTTCGTGTGGTGTTGACACCATATTTAAAACCCTAAAAATAACAAAATGCGACAGTACTATAGATGTTTGCAAATTATACATGCCAAACGCATTTACGCCCAACGGTGATGGAATAAATGACAAGTTTAATCCTTCAACGATTTGCAAATTTGAGCATTATGAATTCTTTATTTTTAATAGGTGGGGTGAACTTCTTTTCGAAACATCCAACCAAACAGACAAATGGGATGGAAAATATAAAGGAGCAGAGTGCCCAGATGGTGTTTATGTATATTTAATAATATTTAGATTTCCAACACAGCAGACTAAAAATGCGTATGGATCCATTACGCTTTTAAGATAATAACTGAAGAAAAAGGGCTTATAATCGAGTAAACGGCCCCGACAGCAGCCACTGAAGGGGTTCGCCTCTCATCCCGCTTTGATCGAAACGGGTCTCGTATACAGCAGTTCCCGAAACATTGGGGATGGAGATACTTATATGAGGTGTTCCAGCACGGGTGAAGTGAAAAAACGATATCTCTTTCTACAAGAGCATCCTTTCTATTTGAAGCGTAGAGGTACAAAAGGAAATTAATGTAAACTTTTAACTACATGAATAAAAAATAAGAATGTTATCTTTTTACTATTGTAGCGAATAATTTACATTGCTGTTTTTAAGAATTGCAGAAGGAAAAAAACCAAGAGGAAGGACTTGAGCAGGTAAAAAGGGAAGCTGGACACAGTTGGGAATTCTGATAGGAAATGGAAACACCTACGAAAGAAATGGGAAAATAGAAGAAAGGTTACTTGGAAAATGAAAATAAAAACTACATTCGCATACAGATAAGGTCATTTGAGTACCGATATAAAAAAGAAAATTTTAAGGCTATTTCCACAATCACAACACAGGCAGTAAACCGGTAAAAAAGGACCCCTAAAAAAGTATACGCATGGGCCATATTGGAAAAAGCAAAGGATAAAAATGGAATACCTTCTATCTGAGACAATTGCTATTCAAAAGAAGGAAGACTCATCAGACAATTATTGCTAGAAATATAGGGTATATAGAAATCTAAGCGGAAATTATAAAAAAAATATCAATATGAAAAAAATACTTTTTAAAACACTATTCTGTTTGATTTGGGGTTCAAGTTATGGACAAATTGATACCGTTATTTATGGATTGGCAAGGAATAGCTCACCTGCTGAAGTGTATTTCGCAAAAATTAATCCGGCAAGTGGAAAAGTAACCAATATATCTTCTCATCCTTTGGCTACAAGCCTTGATGGGCATGGTATAACAATAGATCCTTTTAACAAAATTTACTATTTTATAAGTTATGGGAAATTTATTGGTGTTGATATGCTTACAGGAAATATAATAAGCAATCCTACAATTAGCAATACCAAAGGATTTTTATTTGATGGCTTTATTTTCAATTGTGCAGATTCGATTATATATGGAATTTCCGGGGATATTTATTTTGCTAAAATAGACCCAGCAAGTGGATTGGTAACGAATATTTCAGCTTCTGCATTGGGTGGTAGCTTTGACGCTTTTAGTTCGACAATTGATCCGATAAACCAAA
>CANKSK010000226.1 GCA_947485425.1 Bacteroidota bacterium
GATGTTCACAGCGGCCCAACCTTTAAAAACATCTAATAAAAGAACCGGAATACCCGCTTTTTTTCCAAGGACCCGAAAAGTATTTGTGGCTCCGGCATTACCACTGCCGTACTCACGCACATCAATACCATATAAGGCCTGTCCTATCCAAACTGCTGATGGAATAGAGCCAAGAAGGTACGCGAATAAAAGGGACAATATGTTGGTTACGGTAAGCAATGCGGTTTGAATTTCAACCTGCAATATCCTACTTTTTTCTTATTCTCGCAAATCGCACACCGTCTTACCTTCAGAAATTAATAGTCGCCTCCATAGGACACACGCTTGAGAAAGTCGCTTTTTTTCTTCTCTGTGGAAAGCATATATTGAAAGGAAGCAACGCCTTTATCCCCTTCAGAGGCTCTTTTTTCGGGTTTCATATCACGGATAAGGGCATTGAATTTTTCATCGGATGCATATACTTGTAAAATTCCTTTTTGATAGCTGAAGAAAAACCAATTTTTCTCATCGGGTTCTATATAGATATTGATGGTATTACCGGATTTTTTTCTGATAATTTCAATATTCCCTTTTACAAACCGATTGACAGTTGTTTTTTCGATTAAGGCCAGGCCTAAGTTATCGGTCGTTGTAAATGAGTTTGAAAGGTCATTCCATTTAAATTTCAAGTCAGAAAAAAACATGGTAAATTTAAGTTCTGAGGGAACCTTTTTGAGGGCTCCATATAAATTCAATTCTGAAATGACTTTTTCTGCTTTTTCTTTTCCGATGATATTAGCGAGTCCCGTTTCGTATTCGGGCCTGGTATCATTGGTAGGCTGCAGGTTGTTCACGGCCAAAATGGCATCAGAAAAGATTTTCAAGGCATCGTCATTAAAAGGAAATTGAATACCCATCAGTAGATCAAGGGTAAGGCTTTTCGTTCCTAAATCATTGGCGGACTCACCGGCGGAAACAATCTTAAACTGCTCATTTTCAGGACCTAAAAAGAAGTTACCTTCAGCTTTAGTTGAACATGATTTCGAATCTAGGCTTATGGCATTACCGGGTATTTTATTGTTCAACAATTTATCTTTTGCTGCAATTTTGAAAGTTTGTGAAGCATTGTCATAGGAAAGAAAGCCATTGGCTTGCATCAATTCCTTATCCCCACCACTTGATTTTTTAGACAAGAAAGCAGAATACACTCTGGAGGAATCTGAATTAAATAAGATCCCGGCATAGAGTTTTTCATTGTTATCATCTTTGGGTTCGTTAACGGGAATGGTAACTTGTTCAGGGTCTACTTCCCCGGTAAATTTAAACCACCTGTTGGAAATGCTCATGCAAAAATGATCTAGCTTACCAAACCCAAAATATTCGGGGAATTTTCTAGAAGCATACACATTAACCTTCCCTTTATACATTACCTGAGGGGTCAGTTTAAAATTATCGCCTTCAAATAATTCACCTCTTCCGTATGTTTGCAAGGATGAATCCACGGCAATTTTACCCAGTTTAATTTTCTGTTTTTCTAATCCGGGGGCCACAAAGTCATACATACCACTGGCTTCGTAGTATTTTCGTCCATAAATATTGACAAGGGCAGAATAAAAATTATGGTATGCAGTGGTATTGTTTGCCTTGATACTGGCCTGGTTCAAGGTTTGCAATTTGGCTTTTTTCTCAATGGTAACCAAGCCATCACCGGGATAAATGGTTGCATCGGCGACAAGAATCTGCTTGACTTTTTCAGCCTTGATGATGTTATCGGCAAGGCTATATTTAGCAGAAAGGGCTTTAAATCGCAGAGAATCCTGCTGAGGGTGCACCGAAATAAACTCAGAGCCCGAAAGATCGATATCAGACTGAGAAGGATCCACGGTTTCACCGGAATTGATTTCCACTTCTTTTTTATCCATAAACCATTTGAATTGGTCTATAAAGCAGATGTATTGATTAATAGGAAAACTAACGAAAGAGCCGCCGCCGTTGGATTTAAATTCACCGGTACGATTAATAAAATCAATAGTCGATTTTACGTTGGTGGTAGAAAAGGCGAGTGTGGTATCGTTTCCGGAATTTAGTCGGAAAGTAGAGGTATCGGCACCAAAAACATCCTGTTTGTATTTAAACAAAGAAGATTGAAGTTTGGATTCCACAAAAGACATGGTACCATTTCCGGTAAGTCCTTTGGAGGAAAGGCTAGCACTGCCATCGAGTTTTGCTTGACTTTCATAAAAGTCCAGGGGTATTTTACGTTTAAATGCGGTCATACGATCGCGATAAGGTAGCCAGCGAATAAACACATCAAGCCCCTTGACTTGGGGGTATTCGATTCCATCTTTGATACCTTTTTCAATATTAAATTCTTGAGCGACCGCTTTCATCGAATCGGGCATAAAAATAAAATCATCAGACTTGACTTTTGCGGAAATAAAATCGATAGAACCATCCCCACGAAGTCCCTCATTGCTCAACTTGATTTTTGAATAAAAGACCCCTTTGTTTCCATAAATAGGCAAACCTTCGGCAGGCGTAGGCCTGCTAATCCCTAGAGAATAATCAGGCATCAGCCTTAAAGTATCATTGATATCCGGAAAAATACCTGCAGAGATGAACTCCCCCTTAAAGGCGATTCCAGCATTGGTAAAGTTATCGAGTGAATCAATGGTAAAGGGTTCTAGGTGAAAATAGAATTTCTCTTTATTGTAGACCCCTTTTTGGATATTGGCTTTATCATAAAAGACATAGGAATCTTTATGGCTATTGAAAATGGGATACTGAGCCAGACTTTTTACACCAGATTTATTTTTGGGATGATCGATGAGTAAATCTCCCGTAATATTTTGCAAAACACTTTTAACAGGAACAAAGGGTTTGCGACCATTTTCATCTGGTTTGAAGGCAATAACCTTTAGGCGCAGAGAATCGACATTATTGAGATTAATCTTGAAATTATCATAGTCAAAGGAGAAGTCTTTTCCATAGAAATCATACCTGCTTGCGTGTACCAAACCACCAAAATAAAACTCGCGGTTTCTTTTCATGACAATTTCCTGATTTTTAGGAACGATGTATACTTTTTGCGAGTCGCTCAAAAATATTTGTGAGACACCTCGAATGGTAATATCATTATTTACCAGGTTGATGCTAGCATTATTTTGCGAGGAGATAAGGGATTCTATTCGTATCACATCATAATCGGTCCTTCCCAATTTGGCATCGATATAATAAAACAATCGATCCTTGATTTTGGCTTTATCGGTGGTAAGATCATAAATAAGAAAACCCATATTGGTAAGCATTAGAACCAAAGACCGAACTTGACTAGCCTGCATATGCATGTATGAAGCCAGTTCGGTGACATAAAAGTCATCCAATTGTTTTTCCTTTGAAAATTGTTTGATGATGGAAAGCGGGTTCATATCCGAAACGCCTTGTAATCGTTGAAATCGTTCCTCTTTATAAAAATCAGATGATTCAAAAGAGGCTTTTGCCAAGCCGCTGGCAGAAAGCATTTTCATATGCATGCTGCTTTCAGACTGCTTCCAATTAAGGGCATCAAAAAACATATCCATTTTATGAAAAGAA
>CANKSK010000227.1 GCA_947485425.1 Bacteroidota bacterium
AATAACCAATGAAAATGGGGTTTTAAAAGTCAATGGTGAGGAAATAAAAAAAGTTTTAGTGGATGGAAAACCCTTTTTTGGCGATGACCCCAATATGGCATTGAAAAATTTACCTGCAGACTTAATCGATAAAATAAAGATTTTTGATAAGTTAAGCGATCAGTCGCAACTCTCGGGTTTTGATGATTGACAATCCTCCAAAACATTAAATATTATTTCCAAGCCAGGGCGTAATACCGGTAAATTTGGCAAATTATATGCGGGATTCGGTACTGATGAAACCTACAGTGCAGGTGGTAATTTGAACTTTTTTAATGGTGCTAGAAGGATTTCTCTCATTGGATTATTCAACAATATCAACCAACAAAATTTTAGTCAACAGGATATTCTAGGGGCTATGGGTAGTCCTTCGGGTGCGAAAAATCAGGGTGGAACAGGTGGTGGACATGGGGGCGGTGGTTCAGGTAGGATGATGGGAAATGGAGTGCCTTCCGGTAATGAGGCTGCCAATTTTCTAGTTGGCACCCAATTGGGAATTACCACTACCAATGCCTCTGGTATCAATTACAGTGATACTTGGCTCAAAAAAATAAAGGTCAGCGGAAGCTATTTTTTTAACGAAGCTCAAAATAAGAATACACAAAACTTATTTCGAAAATATGTAAACCCGCAGTTTGATTTTTATAGTGAATCAAACCGCATACAATCCACAAATTATAACCACAGAGCCAATGTACGACTTGAATATAATTTGGATTCATCCAATACCATTTTTCTAATCCCTAAATTGAATTTTCAAAATAACAGCACCAAATCTTCTTTACATGCATTCACCCCTAATGTATTGAGCAAATCCATAACATCTACAAAAATGAAAGGTGACAATTGGGGCGCTGCTCTTATCTATAATTTAAAATTCAAGAAAACGGGAAGAACTTTGTCCATCAATTTGAATAACGAAATAAATAACAAACTTTCCAATACAGATTTATTTGCTGGTAATTTTAATATTTCATCAGGATTGGATTCGATTATTAATCAAAATATAGGCTTAAATACCAGTGCTAATTATTCTGGTGGGCTTATGTATACGGAGCCTATAGACACCAATTATCAAGTGATTTTCAATTACAGCCCCTCCTATTTATTTAGTGAAAACAATAAGGAAACAGATAATTTTGATTTTTTGAAAAATGATTTTATCAAAACAGATACTTCTTTAAGCAGTATATTTAATTCTTTTTATCGGGTTCAAAAAGCGGGAACTGGTTTTCGGATGAAAAAAAATAATGTGATGTTAATGGCTTTTATGTCTTATCAACATGCCACACTTACCGGAAATACAGCATTCCCGAGTGATGTTCCCCAAATATCAAGATCCTTTTCGAATTTTTTGCCCATGGCTATTTTGAATTATAAATGGTTGCAGGGTACAAACTTAAGAGTGATATATCGTGTCAATATGACACCTCCTACTATCAGCCAATTACAAACCGTTATCAATAATAGCAATCCCATTTTATTAAATACAGGAAATTCATCATTAAAACCTGACCAAAGCCATACCTGTATAATTCGTTATGGCACTTCCAATCATGAAAAGGCAAATGGTCTATTCTTTATGGCATTTATAAATTATACCTTTGATTATATAGGTAATCAAAATATTATTCCTATAGAAGACACCTTGATTGCTCATTATTTGGTTAAAAAAGGCACTCAGCTGATACAACCCATAAATATGGATGGATTCTGTAATTCTCGGCTTTTTCTTACCTATTCCCTACCCTTTTCTTTGATAAAAAGCAATTTAAACTTAACATCCGGATTTATTTTTAATCGCATTCCCGCTAAAATAAATCAAGAAATCAATTGGGCACAAAACTATAATTTTAGTGAAGGAATTTCAGTGAGCAGTAACATCGATGAAAATATTGACTTTACCGTTTCTTATTTGGGTAACTATACAATCGCTCGCAATACTTTGCAATCAAATGCTAATCAGAATTACTTCTATCATAATTTTGCGTTCAATCTGAATAAAATCATACATCAAAGATGGGTTTTAAACACCGCCTTAACACAATCTTTTTATACGGGCCTTTCTGCTAATTACAATGCAAATTATACCCTTTGCAATCTCGCATTTGCCTATAAATTGTTTACTGAAAAAAATGTAGAAATAAAATGTAGTGTTTTTGATGTGTTTAATCAAAACAATAGCATTACAAGAAATGTTACTGAAACCTATACAGAGGATCTAAAATCAAGTGTTTTAGGCAGATATTACATGTTTGTGCTCACTTGGAATCTGAAAAAATTTAAAAAATCTTCTTGATTATGGGATCGAAAGCCATTTATCATTCAATTTCCATATCAAATACTTGCCCGCTAATATCCTTGGAGGGAAAAGGTATTGCATCTTGAGAAAATGGAGATCCTGGCCACCATGGCGCCAGATGATATTCTTGAGAGATAATCATTAGCATTTGGTTGTCTGGTATTTTGGTGACATCATCATTCATATAGCCTACGATGTGCATTTTATTTTTTTCAGGCCCTATGCGCCAAATAATTTCTGTGGGCTTCCATTCGATTTCAAAATAGTAGTATGGTGAATCAAATAACTCTGAATCTTTTTCCGGATGCTTACTTGTCAAAGCCTGATACCAATGATCCCATCGGTGTAAATCAAAATTCTGATTCTTATAGGTGATGGGCTTTACCCCTATACCAAAATTTGCTGCATCTCTGCATGCCAGATCCCAATTGGTGCATGTAACAATAATTTTATCGCTATCAGCCGGTAAATCATGCGGTACCTGAACATGCGGACCATAGGAGGTCGCAGGCCAATGTCTTGATGTTTTTAATATTTCAAAATCTATTTCTGAATAATTTGTTTTCGTCACTTTTTTGGCATTTTCACCGGATAGATTTTTGGGTATATACCCCGAATTGCTCTCTGACCTCGCATTCCATGCATCATCACTTTGATAGATGAGCCATATCGCATTGGTTAATCCATTCCACACAAGTGATTTATTCAATAAGCTGGCTAGTTTTACCTTCACCCTATATTTGCCATACGTAAAGCCATGCCTACTCATCATGCCCACATTTTCTTTTGCCCACTCCCCCCTTGCATTGCCAGGATTGGTAATGGTAATTTTATGATTGATACTATCTGATTGTACCGTTTTACATGGACAGCAGCTGACGGTTATGGGAACTTGTATTTTTGCTTTTTTATCAAACGCCATTTTGTTTTGGCGATATTCCTCTTGTGTATAGCCATCACCATTCACATCGGCTTGCAAAGGGATATTATTGAAATGGGCTTTTTGATTGACATGATGGAAAAATTGTTGAAAATCGGCATTTTCATATTGCGTATATGAATTGCTGCAGTTTGAGTTATAGGATCCTGTATTTCTTGGCGAATCCATTGAATCAATATAGATGCCCTTCCCTAAATCCGGCTTGGCAACTACCTTTAAAATATCATCTGAAATATTTACACTCACATTGGCCTGATCTTTTCCAGGACCATATAAAAAATAATA
>CANKSK010000228.1 GCA_947485425.1 Bacteroidota bacterium
ATGATCGCCTTTGATACCCGATGATTCGGGCGTTTCGCCATTGCCATATTTTTGCCATGCCAGCATGGATTTACAAATATGAATCCCCCTATCATTCACCATATTCACCTTAACAGGCTCATAACCATTGGCTTTGATGATTTCCGTTACCGAATGACCGATTAAAATATTACGCAAATGGCCCACATGCAAGGGCTTATTGGTATTGGGGCCACAGTATTCCACCAATATTTTTTCTGATTGATCATCTCTTTTCAAGTCAAAAGCACAATCGGTATCCAGCAAATCCTCCATCGCTCCTAGCCAATAGGCATGGCTGATGCTCAAGTTTAAAAACCCTTTTACCACCATGAACTCCATCACTTCTTCCATGGTAGAGCATAGCCACTCTCCAATCATTTCCCCTGCCTTTTCCGGACTTCTGCCCGGGCCTGCCAGCTGAAAAACCACAAAAGTAAAATCCCCCTTAAACTCCTTGCGTGTTTCCTGTAAAACAATTTCTGCCGGTGAAATGACCTGATCAAATAAGGTAAAAATGGCTTGACTAATCCTTTCACGCAACAAGGCTTCCAACTCCGCTATGGATTTCTTTTTCATTTTAGACTGTAACATATGCTTGATGTAATTTTATGTAGTTAACTGACTAACAACTTTTTGTAAGATTTCAAAAGTATTTTCAGCCATCAGATTTTCTTTATCCAGGGTTGGATTGACCTCAGCAATTTCAAAGCAGCAAACTTTTTCATTTTGAATCAATCGAACCAATAAACTGCCTGCCTCTTTTTCGGTGATGCCATTGCGCACCGGGGTGCCAGTACCTTTGGAAATGGATGAATCCATGCTGTCCACATCAAAAGAAACATAGATCATGGTGCAATTGCTCAAGTGGGCAAGGGCATCACGGGCTATTTTCTCCACACCATTTCTTTTGACTTCAGAAGAATTAAAGACCTTGATTTTATGTTTTTTAATGAGAAAAGACTCCTCTGGCTCCACATCGCGCAAAGCAATATAAACCAAGTCTTTATAAGTTATTTTCGGGGATATATTTCCCACTTTTTTCAATTTGTTCCAAAGCTCAACCGTTTCCTTGTCGGGCTTGTTCATTTTGTTGTTGATGTTGTCCTCATTCAGGGAAACCGAAAGCGGCATTCCGTGCATATTTCCCGAAGGCGAAGTATAGGGCGAATGCAGATCGGCATGGGCATCAATCCAGATCACGCCAAGCTTTTGCTTGGGATAGGCCATCTTGATTCCGGCAATGGTGGCACCGGCAGAACTGTGGTCGCCGGCCAATACGATAGGAAAATTGTTTTTTTTGAGACAGGTAGCCACTTCATTGCTTACCTTCTCATACATCGAAAGTACCCCTTTCAGTCTCTTGGCGTAAGGACTGCCCTGACTTTCAAAGAGCAGGTGATTTTCAACAGGAACATCAATGCTGGCTATTTGTTTAAAGAGTGAACTTCCATAATCGAATGCGGCAATCTTAATGGCATCAACCCCTAAAGAAGCCCCCCGGGTGCCCGCACCAATTTCCGATTTAACTTCAATAAACTTTATCTTTTTCATATATGAATTATTATATATTTATTATTTTTGCATACAAGTAAGTAACTTACTTTGCCTTTTTTTCATTCATCCAACTTAACTACATTCATCAAATGCATAACAAATACACCGATCTGATAGAGCAAACCTTCGACTTTCCACAGGAAGGTTTTGAGGTAATCGATGGCGAACTGCACTTTAACGGAATTCCATTGATGGACATCATCAAGCAATATGGCACCCCATTAAAGATAAGCTATTTGCCAAAGATAAGCTCCCAAATACAAAAAGCCAAACGCCTTTTCAATGTCGCTATTGCCAAGGCTGATTACAAGGGCAAATATACTTATTGTTATTGTACAAAAAGTTCACATTTTTCTTTTGTGATGGAAGAAGCCCTGAAAAACGAAATACACCTTGAAACCTCCTCTGCATTTGACATTTCGCTGATCAATGCCTTGCATGCGGAGAATAAAATTCAAAAAGACATCATTATTATCTGCAATGGCTATAAAAAACCGGCCTATACCCAAGCCATTTGCGATCTGGTGAACGAAGGTTTTACCAATGTCATCCCAATTCTCGACAACAAAAACGAATTGGCCTACTATGAAAACCATATGGAAGGCATCTGCAATATAGGCATTCGCATCGCGGCGGAAGAAGAACCCGGATTTGAGTTTTATACCTCACGCCTGGGCATTCGGTATAATGACATCATCTCCTACTACAAGGAAAACATACAAGGCAACAAGAAATTCAAGCTAAAAATGCTGCATTTCTTCATCAATACGGGCATCCGCGATACCGCCTACTATTGGAATGAACTCACCAAGCTGATTGATATCTATTGCGAGTTGAAGAAAATTTGCCCTGAGCTGAGTGCATTGGATATTGGCGGAGGCTTCCCGATACGCACCAAATTGGGTTTTAACTTTGATTATGAATATATGGCCGAACAAATTATTCAGCTGATAAAAACCGTTTGCGTGGAAAAAGAAGTTCCTGAACCGGATATATTTACCGAATTTGGGAGCTTTACCGTTGGGGAGAGTGGAGCCATCTTATACTCGGTCATTGATCAAAAACAACAGAACGACAAAGAGCTCTGGTATATGATAGACAGTTCTTTCATCACCACCTTGCCCGATACCTGGGGCTTGAAACAGAAGTTTATTTTGCTGGCCATCAACCATTGGGACACCGAGTACAGAAGGGTAAATATCGGCGGCTTAACCTGCGATAGCGATGATTATTACAATGCAGAGTCGCATACCAATCAGGTTTTCTTGCCCCAGCCCCAAGCAGGCGATGAGGAGCCACTGTACATCGGCTTTTTCCATACAGGGGCCTATCAGGAATCCTTGGGTGGATATGGAGGCATTCAGCACTGCCTAATTCCTGCCCCCAAGCATGTTTTGATTGACCGCGATGAGGACGGAGAAATCACCACCCGCTTGTTTGCCAAAGAACAAAGCGCCAAGTCGATGTTAAAAATTCTAGGGTATTAAATATCCTAGATGCTGCATGGTGTGAATTTGCACATTTCAAAATCAACAAAGTAAATCTACGCGGCCATTTTCCGAAGCAAGTATTTCAAGGGAGCTTGATATATTATGGCGTGCCCCCCTCCTTGCCCGCAAGCCCTATCGCGAAAAAAAACTGCACCCCTATGGGCAAGCAGGCGGTCGGGCTATTCGTTGCAAGTCCTCGTTCCGCATCTAAACAAGAATCCATTCACTGCATCTCCAGATGCAAGGCGAAACCCCACTTTCAAGAGCATCCTGTATGCGGCCCTGCGGGCTTTCCACTGCTATCCCTCACGCAAAAAACAGAGCGAGAGCGAGAGTGAGAGTGAGAGCGAGAGCGAGAGTGAGAGTGAGAGTGAGAGCGAGAGTGAGAGCGAAAAGCAGAATGAGAGTGCCGACCCTGAAAGGGTCTAATTTGATTAACCCCGCATGCAATGCGGGGAAAAGGCTTCGTTTTTTACCTGAA
>CANKSK010000229.1 GCA_947485425.1 Bacteroidota bacterium
ATAGGCCCGGTAAGGTGCATCCATTTTGTTTGTCAACAGTAAAATCTGCTTTTGGAAAGTCGTGAACACTGACAAAGCTGCTTACCGTTTTTGTATCGGTACATCCGCCAGCATCTTTTATTTTTAGGCTTACCTGATAATTACCGGCTGCATGATAGGTATGGTATGGGTTTGCAAGTGTTGAACTGCCGCCATCACCAAAATTCCATTGATAGGTCAGGTTGCTAATACCTGAAGAAAAATCAAAAAACTGAACTGAATCACCATTGCAAATCGTTTGGTCTGTAACGGAAAAGTTAGATAATGGCTTGGTGATTATAATGGCCTGTGATACACTAGAATCCGTACATCCTGCTTGGTCAACAATATACAATCGGATATAATACGTACCTGCTTGGTTATAGATGTGTTTGCCGGGACTTGCTAGATTAGAAGTTATGCCGTCACCAAAATTCCAGGTATAGGAAACAATAGGCGTGCCATTGGGTTTAGACGTATCTGAAATGCTTATGGTACCGGGCACACATGCCTTGAGTGTATCTAAAGAAAATCCTGCACTAGGTCTGTAAACATTGATGTTTTTATATGCCGTATCTGAGCATCCATTTTGATCGAATACAATCAACATGGCTTTGAAATTTCCCTTTTGATAAACGTGAAAAGGATTTGGTGTAATTCCTAGGGTATAGCCATCACCAAAATCCCATTTATATCCAACTGCATTTTTTGATGCACTGCTATTAAACAAAACATTAAGCGGAGCACACCCAAATACTGGACTCGGCGTAAAGGCTGCTTTAATAATTCTTACCTGTACCTTTCGAATATATTCATACTTACATCCCGTCTTATCATTGGTTGTTGTAAGCTTGACAAAATAATCCCCTGAAGTTGGAAAGGCATGTTGTGGATTTTGATGAACAGAGTCGATAGGACTGCCATCCGCAAAGTCCCAATAAAAATGATCGACACCAATAAACTTGATGGTGTTAAACCCAATTAAAGTAGGGTTTGAGCAATCCATTGTATCATTGAAGTCGGCAATGGGAGCATTTACATACAAGAGACTGTCTTTGCGAAGGGTGTCTTTACATCCGTTGTATGAAACAATCAGCATCACTTGCATATACCCGGTATCCTTATAATTATGCTGTATGTCACCTTTTAAATCTGGTGGGTTTTTTTTGCCACCACCTGTTTTATCTCCAAAACTCCATGTCCATTCATCAATTTTATTTAAATCACTGGAAAGATCTGTAAAGTTCACGGTGTCAGAACCACACACTATGGTTTTGTCAGCAACGAAATCTGCATTTTGTTTGGTTCCTACTTTTATTTTTACAGAATCTTTAAACATACAGCCTTTTGCATTGGTGATGGTTAAAACCACCCAAAACTTGCCATCTTTTGTAAAGGAGTGTGTGGGATTTTCTGTTTGGGCTGTGCTGCCATCTCCAAAATTATACGACCAAGAGGTAATCGAATCATGCCAGGTACTTAAATCCTGAAAATGTACAACAAGGGGTGCACATCCCTCCGTGGTATCGGGTTTGAACTTGGGGAGTAATAGCGTTTGTTCAATGTTGTTATAATATACAACAGTATCCTTGCATCCTGTAGCACTTTTGACAATTAAATATTCTGTATAATAATTCGTAGTGGGTAGAGGTTGTTTATTGGTATAAACATGCGTTGGATTTTGTTGCGTTGAAACGCTTCCATCGCCAAAGTGCCATTCATAGCTATTTGCATTGGTTGATAGATTTGTATAATGAACCGTTAGGGGATTTGTACAACCACTTTTGATGTCCGTTGTGAAATCAGCAACGATATTTTCAACGGTGATGTTTACCACTGAACTATCTTCACATCCTGCCGCTGTCTTGGCAATCAATTGAACAGCGTAAATGCCAGGCGTGGTGAAATTGTGCGAGGGATTGGTACTACTAGATTTTCCACCATCGCCAAAATCCCAGGAATAAGTAGTTGATCCGGTTGAATTGTTTGAAAATTGAACTGGGGTATTCGGACACACGGTGCTTGAAATAACCGTAAATTTAGATACTACCGTATTGATTTGAATATAATTGGGCATCACCACAGAATCTTTACAACCTATGCCATCCGTTACAACAAGGGTCACGGTAAAATTTCCTTTTTGGGTATAGCTGTGCGTAGGTGTTGCCAAATTGGAAGTGCCCCCATCTCCAAAATTCCAAAAATAGGTCAGTGGAAGCCCGTCAGGAGAAACAGAAGTGTTTGTAAATTGCACATTCAAGGGCGGTTTGCAGGCTTTTACACTGCCCACAGTGCTAAATTGGATACTTGGTGGATTGGAAACTTTGATAAAATTGGAAATTAATTTTTTGTTGGTACATCCATTGGCATCAGTAATAATTAAAGAGACCGGATAATTGCTGCTTAAGGTGTATAAATGATTGGGGTTTTTTATATTGCTGTTCGTTCCATCACCGAAATCCCATGACCATTGGGTAATAGGTCCATCGGGGCTAGGTGTGGAAAGGTCGGTAAAGTTTACCTTCAGTGGCTTACAGCCTGAAAGGGGGTTGGCAGAGAAATCGGCTGTTGGGTTGGCAAAAACGGTAATCATTTGTGTTTTGATGAGAACACTTGAATCTCCGCTACCATTCTTGATAAGCAATTTTACACTGTATTTACCGGGAGTGGAATAGGTCGCAATGGGTGCTTTTTGATTCAGCGCTGTATTGCCATTTCCAAAGTCCCATGCCCAATAGACTGGCCCACCGGTGGAAAGGTCATTAAATTGGACTTTTAGCGGGCTGCATCCCGAAATAGGCGTTGCAGAGAAATTTGCTGTCAATTGCGCAAATACAGAATGCGATTGACAGATTAAGAATACAAATAAGGCGGAGAATATATATTTCAACTTCATTGTTTTATGGGAAATAGGTAGGGATATCATGTTGATGAATGAAAGACTATAGGAATGTCAAATATAAGGAAAATTATAAAATTGCATAATTATTTAGTTTCTGCTGATTTCATATTCAAAATTGTTTATTTTTGTTTTTCAATTGTATGAAATTCGGTACATTTGATACCCCATAACCACTTCCTATATGAAAAGGTATATATTCATTCTGGTTTTATTGCAATGCCTGAGCTTGTTTAATTTGAACAAGGTCGTCGCCCAGGATGTGCATCTTTCGCAGTTCTATGCCTCTCCCTTATCTCTCAATCCTGCCTATACTGGTGATTATAAAGGTGATTGGCGATTGATGAATTCATACAGAAATCAATGGCTCACTTCCTTTCATGCCCCCTACACCACGAATGCATTTGCCTATGACAGGCAATTTTACCTTTTCAATGAAAATATCAGTGGTGGTATCATCTGGGTGCAAGACAAATCAGGGGATGCCATGTTGAAGGTTACCAAAATAGCGCTTTCCTTGGCATACCATAAGACCATTCAAGCCAATACCTTTCATATTGGTTACCAAGCCGGATTTGTACAAAAGGGTTTTTCGGCTGATAA
>CANKSK010000230.1 GCA_947485425.1 Bacteroidota bacterium
AAATAAGGATAAAGGTGGCTCCTGAGAATAGATGTGCTTTTAAGAGAGTATAAAACATAACTTGATTTTTTTATATATTTTAAAATGATGTGGATAATGGTGGCGCTAAAGTACAATTTTACCTTTATACTGCGACTATATTCCCAAGGGTTTTTTTAGGGGAATACTTCCTGCAAAGTCTTTTAAATAATAAGGCTCAAAATAAGCGGTATTTTCAAATTTTTGATTTTGAAAGGCTCGCTCTCCACCCCAAAGCATAGGCAGCGAGGATGGATAGATGCCTCCAACAAAGATTGCATTGGGATGTTGTATCAGCATTTGGCATTTGGATGCGCCAGGTCCAAAAAACAAGATCGCTCCCTTTTCTAAATAGGGCAAGTAGGTGTTTTCATCCACAATATCTGCTTGAATTTGTCTAACGGTATTTCCATACACATCATATAGGCCGGCATAAACTTCTTGTCTTCTTGCATCCATCATCGGGCAAAGCAACAGGGTGTTGGGATGGGGATGTTTTTCAAGGATTGCACTGATTTCGCTTGCTATGGCTTGCAGATTGGGCAAGTGAAAGGGTAACTTTTCCTGCAGAACCATTTTTCCAATACATTCAGCCATTGAGTCCAAAGTGCCAAGGGCAATAAGTGGTTTTTCCATGGCGTAGCATAAACCTTTGGCTGTAGAAACACCGATGCGCAATCCTGTATACGATCCTGGCCCTTTGCTCACACAAATGGCATCTACCTCCTGAAGGCTAAGTTGAGATTCTTTCATTGTTTCTGCAATGAAAACGGTAATGGAATGCGCATGCGATCGCTCCACAAGGGTTTCTCTTGCCGCAAGTATCATCCCCTCTTTCGAAAGGCATACTGAGCAGGCTTCAGCAGAGGTTTCGATATGTAAAAGAATGGGCAATTGCTTTGTATTATTTGAGTTCCTCAAAGGAAGGTCCAAACTTCAGATTAAATTTTTTTGCAGCAAGGGCATTGTATACTCTTTTTCTCACTTTCACCATTTCAGGTTTTTGGGATTTGTTACCTTTTAAAAAGGCTACAGCCATTTCTCCAGATTGATAACCCCACTGATACATATCCGCACCATAAGCGGCTACAGCACCCCTTTGAACCAGTCCGGCCTCGCTAGTAAATATGGGCACCTGAAGCTCATTGCAGCTTTTGGCGATTGTTTCAAAAGAGGCGAATACAGAGTTGTCGGGGAGAGCAAAAAATACATCGGGATGTTTTTTTAGCAAGGAGGCAACCACCAATTGCGTTTCTGATGAATTGTTTACAGGCAGTCCATTCATCTCCATGCCTAGAGCCTTGCATCTTTTATTGATTTGCTCATAGGCGGCAACCGATTGGGGTTCGGATTGACTGTAAATAGCACAAATATTTTTTGCGGAAGGATATACTTCATGAATGATGGCAATGGCCGTATCTATATAGTCGTGTGTTTCATAAACACCGAATAGGTTTGATGGGGCCTGTCCATTTTTATCTGTAAGCCCTGCTAAATCAGGCCTCGGAGATACCATCATGCAAATAGGAATTTGCTTGTTACGCTGCACAGCGGTAATGGTGGATAGTGTGGTATTGCTCGCGATTAAATCTACATGCTCTGAAATAAAATAATCGCAAGCTTGCCCTAGGGTAGGAATATCGCCTTGTGCATTTCTGTAAATCATCTCGAGTGTATGATCGGATTCTTTATAACCTCCCTTTTCCAAGGCATCGGTAAAGCCTTTTCTGGCTTTTGTTAGTGTGGCATCTTCAACAAAATCAAGAAAGCCTATTCTCGGTATAGAAGATTTTTTTTTCTCGGAATTGTTGCATGAAAGGGTGAATAAAACCGAAACAAATAAGATTACTTTTTTAAACATGATTAGGAGTGTTTTATGTATTTAATATGTTGATTTACCAATCCCCTCCGGCTCCACCACCGCCAAAACTTCCGCCTCCGAAACCGCCAAACCCACTTCCTCCGCTATCTCCTCCAAAATTTCCGCCCCCGAAACCACCTCTGCCAGAGCTGAAGTCGTTCCACGATCCTGAACTTCTGCTGCTCAGCGCATTTAATAACATCCAGGCAGCAAAAAAAGATACATGGTTCATGCTCGCATACTGCATGGTTTTCTTGACTTTATAAAATCCAATAACCAAGATGATGAACAGAATAATAAGAAGGGGACGCAAGGGAAACTTATTTCCTTTTTTTACATATTGATCGGCTGTATATTCTCCTTTGCAAAGACTCATCAGGGTATTGGTAGCCTCATCAAGTCCTTCATAATATTGTTGGTTTCTGAAGGCAGGCCGGAGGATGGTTTCAATTATCCTTTTGGAAGCGGCATCGGTTATGCTGCCCTCAAGTCCATATCCGGTAGCAATGAACATTTTTCGATCTTTCAGAGATATCAATACAAGAAGTCCATTGTTTTTCCCCTTTTGTCCGATGCCCCATTTTTCTCCCAATTGAAAGGCATAATCACCAATGGGATAGCCCTCTAAGGTTTGTATCAGCACCACTGAAATTTGGGTGGAGGTGGAGTCATTAAAGGCAACAAGTTTTCTCTCAAGAGCAGCGGTTTCTTCCCCATCAAGGGTTTGCGTGTAATCGTTCACAAGTTTTGGCGGATCTGCCTTTTCAGGAAATTGCTGTGCCGATGAAATCAGGGAGATGAAAGATAAAAACAACAAGCAAAGAAGACTGTTGAATGTTTTTATTCGGTTGGAGACTGGCTTCATTTTATAATTTTTCATCACCAAAAACAATATCGTCCGGTAGTTCATTCCTGTCATCTGCCTGATAAGGAAAATGATTTTTTAGGGCTTCTCCAGCCCTTAAAATGCCTATGTGAAGCCCTTCAAAAAATGAACCTTGCTTAAAATGACTTGCCATCAGTTCTTTAATATCGTTCCAAAAATCTTGCTTTACAACTGCGTGAATACCGGCGTCTCCGATAATGGCAAACTTTTTATCTTCGATGGCCAGATAAAATAAAACGCCATTTCTTGCCTGTGTTTTGTGCATGTCTAATTTGCTGAAAACATAGGAAGCACGGTCAAGGACATCTCCTTTACAACAAGCTTCTACATACAAACGGACTTCTCCGGAGGTATTCTCTTCGGCCTGTCGGATGGATTGCAGAATCCGCTCGTGCTGCTCTTGGGTCAGAAAATCGCGAATAGATTTAGACATCCTTAAAATTTGACTTCAGGGGCTTTTTCTGCTCCGCTGCTGGCTTCAAAATATCCTTTTTTCTCAAATCCATACATGCCCGAAAAAATGTTGTTGGGAAAGGACCTGAGATAGGTGTTGTATATTTTGGCTGTTTCATTGAATTTTTGCCTTTCTACCGCAATTCTATTTTCTGTTCCCTCAAGCTGAGACTGCAGTTCAAGAAAATTTTGATTGGCTTTTAGTTCAGGATATTTTTCTACCACTACCATCAATCGCCCCAAAGCAGAGCTCAATTCTCCCTGGCTTTGTTGAAATCTGGCAATGTTTTCAGTGGA
>CANKSK010000231.1 GCA_947485425.1 Bacteroidota bacterium
ATAAAGAACCGATGGTTTTAAAAGATGAATTTGGGGAAGTTAAAGTAGCCTCTATTCATACCTATGGTGAAACGATACATACATTTGTAGAAAGAACCCACTATAACGGCCCTTTTTTACCGGGGTATCAACCTGCAAAATCCAAGATCAAAACCAAAGCTGTAGGATTTGAATATATCGATCATTGTGTAGGCAATGTAGAACTTGGGGAGATGAACAAATGGGTTAAATTCTATGAAGACGTAATGGGCTTTAAACTCATCATTACCTTTGATGACAATGACATTTCTACTGAATACTCCTCGTTAATGAGCAAGGTTGTTTCAAGTGGAAATGGTTTTATCAAATTCCCGATTAACGAGCCTGCAAGTGGCAAGAAAAAGTCGCAAATAGAGGAATATATCGAATTTTACAAAGGAGCCGGCGTGCAGCATATCGCCATCACTACCAACAACATCATCGAAACGGTTGGTGAATTGCAAAGCAGAGGCATTGAATTTTTAACCGTACCCTATACCTATTATGAAAATTTGACGGAAAGAGTCGGAAAAATAGATGAAGATATGCAAGCGCTTGCCAAACTAGGCATTTTAGTAGATCGAGATGAAGAAGGCTATCTTTTACAAATATTCACAAAACCTGTAGAAGACAGACCTACCCTTTTCTTCGAAATCATTCAACGCAAAGGAGCCAAATCTTTTGGCAAAGGAAATTTCAAAGCATTATTTGAGTCTATTGAAAGAGAACAGGCATTAAGAGGTAATTTATAACCTTATTACCTGCAGTTTCACAAAACATTAAAAAAATTCCATTAAGTGAAAAAAGCATTAATAACAGGCATCACGGGTCAGGATGGATCTTATCTCGCTGACTTTTTACTAAAAAAAGGATATGAGGTTCATGGCATTAAGCGCAGAAGCTCACTATTTAATACAGACCGCATTGATCATCTGTATAGAGATCCCCATGAAAACAATGTAAAGCTCAAATTGCATTATGGAGACTTGAGCGACTCCACCAATTTAATCCGTCTGGTACAAGATATACAACCTGATGAAATTTACAATCTAGGTGCCATGTCGCATGTGCATGTAAGCTTTGAAACCCCTGAATATACTGCCAATGCCGATGGAATTGGCACCTTGCGTATTCTAGAAGCGGTTCGAATTTTAGGCCTTACCAAAAAAACAAGAATTTACCAGGCCTCTTCATCAGAAATGTTTGGAAAAGTACTTGAAGTACCCCAGCGCGAAACAACCCCATTTTATCCGCGCTCACCCTATGCCGCGGCAAAAGTATATGCCTATTGGATTACCGTAAACTACAGAGAAGCATACGATATGTTTGCCGTCAATGGGATTCTTTTCAACCACGAATCGCCGGTAAGAGGAGAAACCTTTGTAACACGTAAAATTACAAGAGGCGTGGCCAGAATTGCTTTAGGGCTGCAGGACAAACTATTCCTCGGAAATTTAAATGCAAAAAGAGACTGGGGCCACGCAGCGGATTATGTGGAAGCGATGTGGCTGATGCTACAACATGATACCCCGGAAGACTTTGTTATTGCTACCGGCACCACAACATCCGTAAGAGATTTTCTCATGTATGCCTTTGCGGAAGTGGGAATTGAATTGGGTTTTTCCGGTGAAAATGAAAATGAAACGGCCTATATAAAAGCTTGTACCCACCCTGAATATCAGGTTCAAATAGGAAAAGAAGTGGTACAAATTGATAAAAAATATTTTCGGCCTACAGAGGTAGATTTACTGATTGGTGATCCTAGCAAAGCAATGAATTTATTGGGATGGAAACCCAAATACAAACTTCAAGAATTGGTTTCTGAAATGATTAAAGGCGATATCAATTTATTTAAAAGAGATAAATATTTGAAAGATGGAGGCCATAAAATCATGAATTATCATGAATAAGCAATGGCAAAATTCTGTTATACACTTTATCTTTTATTAGCGAAACTACCTTTTTCCTTAAAGCACTACCGCATTGAAAATTAGTGATAAAATATATATTGCAGGGCATAGAGGCATGGTGGGTTCTGCCATTGTCCGGAAGCTTCAAGCTGAAGGGTATCAAAACTTACTGATGCGTTCATCCGCTGAACTTGACCTTAGAAATCAAGCTGCGGTAGAAGATTTCTTTCGCTTTGAAAAACCAGACTATGTATTCCTCGCCGCCGCAAAAGTTGGTGGTATCCATGCAAACAACACCTATAGAGCCGATTTTATTCACCACAATCTTGCCATTCAATGCCATGTGATTCATGCGGCACATCTCTTTGGGGTAAAAAAACTATTGTTTTTAGGATCCTCTTGTATCTATCCCAAATATGCTGCGCAACCCATCAAAGAAGAGTATCTGCTTAGTGGCGCATTGGAACCTAGTAACGAACCATATGCCATTGCAAAAATCGCTGGATTAAAAATGTGTGAAGCATACAGAGAGCAATACGGAAGCAATTTTATCTCGGTGATGCCCACCAATTTATATGGCCCCAATGACAATTATGACCTATTAAATTCACACGTTCTCCCAGCCCTGCTGCGAAAATTTCATGAGGCCAAAACTAAAAGCCTTTCTAGCGTGGAAGTATGGGGAACAGGGATGCCTATGCGAGAATTTCTCCATGTTGATGACCTTGCTGATGCCTGCCATTTTCTGATGATGCACTATGAAGGCCATTCTTTCTTAAATGTTGGAACAGGTAAAGACATTAGCATCAAAGACCTTGCCTACCTCATTAAGGAAATAACAAACTATTCAGGAGAAATCATTTTTAATGAGACAAAACCGGATGGAACGCCAAGAAAACTGCTAGATGTGTCAAAAATACACAGCCTAGGATGGAAACATCAAATTAGCCTGCGCAAAGGCATTGAAACTGTTTATGAAAATGTAAAAAACACTTTTTAGAATAATCTATTTTTTATTTTTAGGAAGAGAAGCATAGCTTTTCATTTGAACGGTATACCCGCTTTCACTGCAATTCCTCATGCCGCGAATAAAATAATGACTCAACAGGAGCGAAAGACAACTGCGGCATTCCGGGATTTTCGTTCAATCGGGTCTAGTTGGAAACGCAGTCCATCTCATGAACATATCTCATCCAAACACAGTGAAATCAATTTAATCGCCACTTGGAATTTTGGTAAAGCGAATTTTTTTGCGAATAAAATACTGCTCATAAAAGCGATAGGATAGACCTGCCAAAAGAATGGTAAGCAAAAAGCTAAGCAGATAAATAGGAAGCCAATGGGAGAAACTAAAAAACAACAGAAGCTTTATGGCAATCAAAATGGCCAAAGGATGATATAAATATAAGCCATAGGAAATACTACCAAGATAGTGTAACCACTTGTATTCCAAATGAAGTATCGAATTTTTATTGGCAGCAAGATTCAAAATAATGATGCCAAATAAAATAGAATATATCTCAAAATTGAAATAAGAAATGGAAGTACCATGCGTCAAAAAATAAAAAGTCA
>CANKSK010000232.1 GCA_947485425.1 Bacteroidota bacterium
GTAGATGGTCCTGCCCATCTCTATAATTCAAAATTAATTGTTGAACTCTTAAGAAATGTGCACAGTCCGCTGCATGCATATTTTGATTTTAATGCCAATATAAATCCCAATTGGACAGGGCATTTTCTATTGGCCATTTTTTTGTCTTTTGTGCCTGCTTTCATGGCTGAAAAGCTTGTTTTGCTATTTTACCTCATCGGATTGCCAGTAAGCATTCGCTATCTGTTTAAGACTGCCCAATTAAAAAATAGTTTTCTTCTGTACATGATTTTTCCTTTTACCTATTCATTTCTGTTTTATTATGGATTCTATAATTTTAATATTGGGGTCGTTTTATTTTTTATCTGCTTGGGTTTATGGATGAAATATGATGGGCAGTATACTTTCAAAAAATGGCTTTTGCTAAGCTGTCTAATTGTTTTGATGTGTCTTTCGCATCTATTTGTTTTTTCTTTGTTTGTCCTAACGGTTTTTATCCGAGATGCAAGCCAAGGATTTAATATGATGGCGCAAGGCTGGAGGAATATTAGGTATAAATTTTCAAGCCTTATTTTGGGTGTTCTCATCATGCTCAATTACCTTTTCCTGCATTCGAAGGTGGGTGATAAAGCAATGTTTTTGCCATTTTATGAACTGATTCAATTAATCATTCACATATCACCTGCAAAAGGTATTCATTATGGCAAAGCAGCCATTTATACGCCTTGGATTTTATATGCTTTTTCTTTGCTATTCCTATACCCATTAATCGTTTCCATGTATGCATATATTCGGTATAAAAAGAAAATGAAAGTTAACCATTTTTGGCTTTTTACCCTGATGGCGATTGCTTTATTGATTTTTATTTTACCCGATTCAAAGGGGGCAGAAATTGGATTTATGTCTGCAAGGCTGATTTATTTTTTCTTCTTATTCCTTTGCATCTATCTTGCTACGCAAACCTATCCGATTTGGATTAAAATTGTCGTTTTTTTGGTTGTTAATTATGTGAATTTTGCTTTCATAAAGCTTCATTATTTGGCCGAAAAAAAAAGCAGCTCTTTGGCGAATGAAATTAGTGCCCTTTCCAACTATATAGAGCCTCATAGCATTATTTTGCCCATCACGTTTTCAGATTACTTTATCAATGCTCACCTATCAAATTATCTGGGTGCAAATAAGCCATTGATCATACTTGAAAATTATGAGGCTTCAATGGGGCATTTTCCTTTGAGATGGAAAAGTGATTTTCTCTCAGATTTCAAATTTGGGAAAAAAACATGCAATGAAAAATATCTAAGTTGGTTTCCATCAAAGGAAACAGCGAGCCATGATGTGGATTACCTATTGCTTATTTCTGATGAAGAATTCGCTATAGATAGGGACTGCAGCCAAGCTATGCAGGATGAAATAAACGAAAATTATCAAATGATATTTACAAACAAGGAGGGGAGTTTGAAATTGTATAAAAAGAGGTTTGTATCCGCAACTATACTGAAAAATGTATAGAATTACTCGGCTATAATTTTTCCTCTTTGCGCGATTTGGTTATCCACTATGATATTGTAAAAATAGACGCCAGGCGGCAAGTCCTCTCTGTACAATTCCAAAATGGTTTTTTCTTGAGAAACAAAACGACTCCAATAAACGGGAAGGTTTCTTCCCATCAAATCATAAAGTTCGAGGTGGATATTCGTGCTTTTTTCAGTTAATACAATATTGGTTTTTTCCTTAAAAGGATTTGGATACACCATGCATGGAGATTCTTTTTGGTAAGTTTTGATGTCTGTAGTAGAATAAATTATAGAGTCTTTTGCATATAGTAACTGATTGGTCTTCACCAAATAAATGCTGCTTATAGAACTGCCATAGGAATTTGTAGATCCAACAGCAATAAAACCCCCATCCGGAGTGGCTTTTACGCCAAAACCTTCTTCTGTGCTAGCTCCACCAAAAGAGCCTCCTACCAGCCAATTACCCGCAGCATCTGACTTGAAAATGAGCATGTCATCCGGACTATTTCCAAAACCTTCCATCACTCCGGTATATACCAAGGTTCCATCGGCATTTTCGATGATATCATGTATCGCATCATCATGGTTCCATTGGTAATATTGGCTCCAAAGGGAATCTCCTTGGGCATCTGTTCTCATTACATAGGCATTCTTTTGGGTACTATCAGCTTTAGAGGTATATCCCCCAATGATGAATCCCCCATTTGCAGTTTGTAAAACCGTCATTCCCTCATTATCAAGCGTATATCCATACAATTTGTTCCAAATCTGAACCCCTTGTACATCTAATTTCATCAATGAAATTCGCTTATAATGGCTCACCGTATCGCTTATGCAGCCGGTTATTACAATGTGTCCGTCAGTGGTTGTCTTCACACAGGAAGCGCGGTCTTCTCCTGTATAACCCATTGTCTTGGTCCATAAAGTATCTCCGGAAGAATTGGTTCTGATGAGGTACATATCCGCGTTCCCTTGTCCATAACTATAGGTTTCTCCCGCTACCATAAATCCACCATCAGGCAATATATCCACAGAATTTCCGAAATCCCAGTCACTACCTCCAAAGGTTTTGCTCCAAACTTCATTGCCTAAGGAATCAATTTTCATCAATAAAACATCATAACCACCGGCACCACGAGAAGTATAACCTGAAATGATATACCCATCACTTGGAATTCTTTTTAGACAAATTCCCCAATCGATACCCGGTTTTATATAGGTTTTATTCCAAACCACGTTCCCGTTAGAATCTGTTTTTAACAGATAAAGATCTGAATCAAAAGTGCCACCAAGGTTCACTGAGCCGGTTATTAAATTACTGCCGTCCGAATCAACAACAATACTTCTCCCAAAGGTGTATAATCCTTGACTAAAAACTTTTCTGAATGTTTTAATCTGTCCGATTGCATGGAAACAAAAAAGTAGAGAAAATAGGAAGAGTGTGTATTTCTTTTGCACAATGTTTATTTTAAATGTTAAATTAGCCATAAATGTAGAAAATTAAATAATTTTCAATATGGTTTTTAAGATTTTTTTTCCTAAAATTGCAAAAAAATAAGGCTAAAACAAATTCGAATATGTCTATAAAAAAGGAATTCAAAGAATTTATCATGAAAGGCAACGTCATGGACCTGGCCATTGGGGTAATCATTGGTGCCGCATTTGGCAAAATTGTTTCCTCCCTCGTAGAAAATATTTTGATGCCTTTTTTAGGCATCCTCATGCAAGGGATTAATTTTCAGTCATTTTCAATTAAAGTAGGGGAGGCAGAGATCAAATACGGTATGTTCATGGGAGCTATTATCGACTTCCTGATTATTGCTTTCGTCCTTTTTCTCGTTATCAAAGCTATGAATAAAGTTAAAAAGTCTAAAATGGAGGCTCCGGCTCCTCCCGCGCCGGCAGCAACGATGAGCAAAGAAGAAATCTTATTGACAGAGATTCGTGATCTTCTTAAAAACAAGTAATATTCGGTTTTGTATTTTATTGATTAATAGTTTTTAGGA
>CANKSK010000233.1 GCA_947485425.1 Bacteroidota bacterium
GCATCTACAGTTACTTGGGTTGGCGAAGATGTTTCAGAACAACCAATGGCATCAGTAACTACTACTGTATAGTTTCCGGTTGTGGAAACAACAATTGATTGAGTAGTTTCTCCCGTTGACCATAAATATGAACTTCCATTAGAAGCTGTAAGATTTAAAATATTTCCCTGACAGAAAGATGTTGAACCTCCTGCAGAAATACTAGAAACAGGTAAAGTATTAACGGTTACTGTTGAAGCGGAAGAAGTGGAAGAACATCCATTGACTCCATTAACAGCTACGAAATAACTTCCTGAAACCTTAACAGTAATTGATTGAGTTGTTGCTCCGGTATTCCATCGATAAGATGCACCTGAAGTTGATGTTAATATTACAGAATCCCTATCACAGAAAGTTAATGGTCCTGAAGCAGAAATTACAGGTGATGGGGAAGGAGTAACCGTAACATTTACAGAATTGGATAGAATAGAACATCCGTTGGACCCTGTAACGGTTGCTGAATATGCACCCGTTGAATTTACAGAGATTGATTGATTTGTTAAACCATTGCTCCATAAATAGGAAGATCCAGAAGATGCAGTTAAAGTTACAAATCCGCCTTGACAGAAAGTTGTTGGGCCTGAAGCACTAATACTTGCATTTGGAAGCGCGTTAACAGTAACTATTGTTGGCAGAGAGGATGTAGACCCATTGGCATCAACAACTGTAACCCAATAACTATCAGAGGTAGTGACTGCTATAGATTGAGTTGTTGCTCCATTGCTCCAAACATAAGATAAACCCGGGCTGGCTGTTAACACGCCACTATTACAAAAGGCGACATTACCCGAGGGGGTAATCGTTGCAGTTGCCGGTGGCTCCGACGATATAGTGGTGTGATGAATTGCTTTGGCATAATCAGCAAACCCTATTGCCAGGAACGTAAGAGCCGTTAAGCATAATATAAATTTTACTTTTTTTGAAGTATTTTTTGCCTCCATCAGATTCAATTTTAGCTATTTGAAACAATAATAACAACTAGCAGACCGGAAATTATAATGCCCTTTATACTTTAATTCTTCAATAATGTTTAACTATTGGATTAAAATATCAGAATAATTTGATAAGGTATGGTTTTTTTATTAATTTTAAAAGGAAAAAAACTTCCATTTGAAAAAATTAATCCGGATTAAAGTATTTTAATCTGATAGGATAGGAATTTAGTAGCTTAACCTACAGGTCATTAGGATTTTAAATGAATAATTTCATATGTATATAATTTGTTTTTTATCGGCCAGATGGAATGTTCTTATATTCATTCGCTGTTTGCATGAGCGCATCTTGTGGACATTTCATAAGGACACCAATTCCCACGGTATGGATTGAATCCAATAAATAAAAATATACAAAAAGTTAATTAATGGTGGATAGGAATGTTTATTTTGCTAAGCTTTTTCCATTCATCTCTTCTGGCTTTTCAATGCCCATTAACTGTAATACTGTGGGTGCTATGTCTGCGAGCCTTCCTGTTTGGCGGTTGAGCCGTTTTTTATATGTATCACCCCTCCTCGATGAGCCGAGTTTTTATAAAGGTACAATTAGAAATATTTGAAGTGGAATTTCCATCTAAATTCAGGGCTCCGCGGAATCATAAAATATTAAAATCTAATAAAGTCGAAAAATTGGCAGCGAAGACTTGTCGAAAACATGAAAAATTACATTCTTCTCCACACAAAAGGGAAAGCACGAAAATCTGACGGTAGTATAGAACTAGATGATATTTCTGAAATATAAGATCACCACAATTTTTACCATTTCCCATTTTTTCTTTAACAGCAGGCGGAAAGGTTTGAAATCGGTTTTTTCTTGGTCCAAAAAGGTGGTTGCTTTTTTTTGTGTTGCGTATTCCATCATGAATGCTTGATAAGAAGATGATACAAAATTGTGGATATCCTTTACAAGAGGTGTTTGGGCGCAAAAAGGTTGCATGCAGATAAAAAAATATTTTTATTATTACCGTATATATTTGATAATGAATATCTTATATTTAAATCGCGAGAGCGTCGCTCAACTTATTTTTTCCAAAAGCGTACAAGGGCGATTTCAGCCGCCAGAAAGAGCAAAGCCAGCAAAATACACCACTTCCAAAGCCTGATGCCTTCGCTGATTTGCATGATGGCTTGTTTAAATTCTTTGCCTTGCAAATCTAGGGCATCCATTTTTAGTTTTCCACTTTTTTTGATATCGGCCTCGATTTCCTCTATGGAATAGCAGGTAAGTGCTGATTCTTTGCGGTTGTAATTGAAGGAGAAAATGGCCAAAGGGGCGCTGCCATTGGTAAGGGAATAGGGGCCTGCATGCAGAATCCGGTCGTGGAGATACAAGATGGTTTTGCCTCCATTGTTGTCTACCCGATGCTCGGGGATGATGTCAAAATTGCTTTTTTCCCGCTTGAGGTGAAAAACCTTTTCACCCGAAGTGGTCTGATCATATTCAATCACTTCATTTTTACCCAGGGCATAGGATAGGGGATATGTTTTCTTGCTCAGCAAGGCCATCTTGTAGAGAATGGGTACAAATACCGCATGTCTAGCAAAGTTGCTGTAATCGCTTTGTAAAGGCACAGCAAAGAGATATACCTTGCCTTTTCCTGACTCATATTTCGTGAGGAATGCTTGTCCGGATTGCAAACTCAAGAGAACCTCACGGGTATTCGGTCCTGCACTTTCCATGGCAAAGTGTTTTTTCACCAATGGCAGGTCCATATTTTCTTTCTTTAATTTTTCCTTTTCAAAAACATCCCTGAAAATTTCATGGTCAAATTCAAGACCTGAGATTTTATCATCGCTGCTGATGAGGGCTCCCAAACCATTGGCGCCAAGGGCATGAAGAAAGCTATTGTAAGAGTTGAGGTCTGTTTTGGCCGACGGAAAAACAAGGATACTGCCTCCATTGGACACAAATTTCTGAAGCTCTTGTGCTAGTCCACTGGAGATATTGGGGATTTCGTTTAAAATGATTAGCTGAAACTGTGAAAATGATGAGTAGTCGATACGGCCCAAGGGGATATTTTGAAAGCTGAAATAGGCATCTTTTCCAAAGAGTGCATTTAAATTCGAGCTTTCGCCTTCTCCGTTCATAGAGAGCACTTGCAGATTTTTCGCTACTTCAAAAGAAAAAAAGTACCGATCATCAAAAACAACCGGATAGTCGGTGATGCTGATTTCTCCGCTCTGCCAGCCCGTTTCCGTGATGGTAAAAGATATAGCGGATTCTGCACTTTGTCGGGCTTTGATGCTGATGCTGGCAAGTCCTTTTTGAATGCCGTTGATGATGAGTTTTACAGGTTGGTTTTCGATGTCTTGGTCTGCATCATTCACCATTTTCACATGGCATATTTGTGCAATATTTTGCTGAACAATGGGGGAGTCGAACCACACAGAATCGATGTATAGGTTGTTTCTTTTTTGCGGGCTCAGGGGAATAAAATGCACCTGCAGTGCAGAATCACTCTTGA
>CANKSK010000234.1 GCA_947485425.1 Bacteroidota bacterium
AAATATAAAAAAATTACATCATCTTTATTCATCCCATTTTTTCATTTCACGAATATAAATCCCTTATATATCCTTGTTCCATGCTAGCAATCATATTATAAAGTATATTTGCAGAAATTACTTGACATATATGAACTTTAAAGAATTTAATTTAACAAATCCATTACTAAATGCGTTGGATGAATTAGGCTTTCACGAATCAACAGCTATACAAGAGAAAGCCTTCTCTGTAATTATGTCGGGAAAAGATGCGATTGGCATCGCACAGACCGGCACGGGAAAAACCATAGCCTATCTTTTGCCTTGTTTGAGACAATGGACTTTTTCAAAAGATCGTTCTCCACAAATCCTCATCCTTGTTCCTACAAGAGAACTTGTTATGCAGGTAGTGGAACAGGCCAAACAACTTACTACGTATATGAATGTATCTATAGTAGGCGTATATGGAGGCATAAATATCAAAACACATATTGAAGGGGTTAGCGGGAAAGTAGATATTCTTGTTTCCACACCGGGACGGTTAATCGATCTGGTGCTAAATGGGATTTTAAAACTAAAAACGGTCAAGAAATTTGTCATTGACGAAGTAGATGAAATGTTGAACCTGGGATTCAGACACCAGCTGCTAAACATTATCGATCTTTTGCCTTCCAAGCGGCAGAATTTATTATTTTCAGCCACAATGACTGATGAAATTGAAAACTTCATACAAAATTATTTTAACGGACCTTTAAAAATTGAGACCGCTCCTGCCGGCTCTCGATTAAAAAATATCGAGCAAATTATTTATGCGATTCCAAACCACAATACGAAGGTAAATTTATTAAAGTTGCTCTTAAAGAATCAAGTAGATTTTAACAAGGTATTGGTATTTGTCGCTACCAAAGAAAAAGCAGATGACCTTTATAAACTCATCTCAGAAGCATTCACCAATGATGTGGCAATCATTCATAGCAATAAAAACCAAAATGCCAGATTTAGAACCTTACAGCAATTTCAAGATGGGATATGTCGAATCTTAATCGCAACGAATGTCATCTCTCGAGGTTTAGATGTTTCTGAAGTTTCCCATATCATTAATTTCGATACGCCGGATGTTGCTGAAGATTATATCCACCGCATTGGAAGAACTGGTAGGGCAGAAAAAAAAGGAAATGCAATTACTTTTGTAACGGAAAGAGATTTCGAATATCTTGAAAAGATTCAGAACCTAATGAATTACAAAATTCCGCAAAATAATCTACCTGAGCACCTTGAAATTTCTACCGTGTTATGCGAAGATGAATACCCTAAGATTCGCATGAAAACGATTCAGATAAAGTCAGCAAATGGGGAAGCTGTAGGCGCCTCTTTTCATGAGAAATCGGATAAAAATAAAAAAGTAAATAATAAAATTCGAAGATCAGAAAAGATGAAAATAAAATATGGCAAACCCAAAACCAAAGGTCAAAAGAAATAGTTTTGATTGTCAAATTATAATTGAAAAATGCGCGTTAAGAGAAAGAATACGGATTGCGCCTGGAACCTTTCTCTTTCTTCATCTCTAAGGCGTGAGCCCCGATTTTGTGGAAGCAGCTATATACCGCTATGGAACGCGCCAATTACATCCGATTTCAAGATGTAACACCTTAATCAACTTGTTCATATATTGCTACGGTTGCTATTGAAAATTGCAATCCTCTGGGTGCAGGAGAAGCAGGAGGACGGTTGTAATAAATGGCATCATGATAAGCCGGATTTGCATGCAATGAAGGATCGTCCCAAGAGTTGCTTGAACATGATGTAAATGCATAGGACCAAAAGAAAACGAATAGGTATGTTTTTTTTGCCTACTAGGACTCAATTTTCAAACGTTTTCTTTCAAAATCTATAATATCAGAATAAAAGGGCTTTCTGATAACCTTTAATCCAATGACCCTAAGGTTGCGATAAATAGACACCGATTTAGAAAAATCCATTTTCCAAATAAACCCTTCCTTGAGCTCGCATCCAAACCGTTTTTTAAATGCTTGAATACCTTCGAATTTGGTACCAGATAAATCTCCCAACCGACAGGCTCCAACAATATATTTTTTTACATGCTTCTCCTTCAAAAATTGAATTGCCTTATATTGAAGAAGTTTCATAAAACCAGGAGAGGCAATTTTTGCAGCATTTCCCCCATACAGATAAATTCCAGAATGCTTTGTAAAAGCAAAGATTAATCCACATTGAGGAATACCTTGATAATACAAAACAGAACAAACACAATTTTCATCGCCCAATTTCTGAGTTAACTTTTCAATATAAGAAAAAGAATCAAATGCAATACCTTGAGATTCGTGATTATTGGCATACATTTTATAAAAAATAGGGAATTGATCAACCCCATTTAAAATAGTAAAATCTAAAGATTCAGCTTTTTTAATTTCTAATTTATAATTTTTTCTAAAATTGCTGAAAATCATTTCAACACTTTGATTTTCGAGATCAATAAAATAGTTACCAAGCGGTGCATAAACAGCATTTTTAGGCACCGCTTGAAAAACATCCATTAAAAATGGAGGTATTATGGATGCGCAAATCTTTTCCTTTTTTATATACTCCATTAATCTGTCTAAAAAATACTTCTCTTGCTCTGGCGGCATGGCTTGTCCAGAAAAATCCAAAGGAGGATGTAAAAACTGAATAGAATTAAAAAGAAAATTTTTATATTCTCTAAAAGGCAATACACAGAACTCTCCAATTATGAAGCCACTTCTGTTCCCTATCGACTGCTCCCAAGAATGATAAGAATCAATAAATAAATAAGGCAATAGCTTCTGATCTAAAATGGGCCAATCCTTGCTTCCGTAATAAACAATTCTCACTTTTTCCTTATAATCAATTTATAAGTATTCTCTAAGGTATCCGTTCTGCTATTTGTCCCATCAGGAAAATAATAGTGCTTATCATCCTTATCCACCACCTTTCTTCCATCAAAAAAGTGTTCATGGGTAAGTATCTCAAACCGCTCACCAATAACTTTTTCAAGGAAACGTGGGGAGTATCTAAGATAACAAATGTTGTTAAATAACAAATCCGCCCAAGTAAGTGCATGGGTATATTGAACAAAAAAAACGCCATTCTTTTCAAGAGAATGGTAAATTTTATCAAAAAAAATATTAATCCTAGAAGGAGGAATATACATCAAAACACCAATACAAAGAATAAAATTAAATTTTTCATGAATTGAAAGCTGCAAAAAATCTCCTTGCAAATACGTATTAGCAGGGAATTTTTTTTTTGCTGTATCCAAAAAATCAGAATTTATATCAACACCATAAACTTTATAATTTGGAGAATCAAAAAATCGAATAAATTGTCCATTTCCACATCCAATATCCAAAACCTTACCAGAATTTCCCAAAAAAGTATCTCGGACAGAAACCAAATCTTCTTCGGTAATCTTTAATAGATTGATTATATGGGGAATTTGAGAATAACCAACTTTCTCATTGTCTGAAGC
>CANKSK010000235.1 GCA_947485425.1 Bacteroidota bacterium
AATATCGTGTTAAAATAACACAGTATCCTTTTTTAAATAATAGCCCATAAAAAACTGTTATTGGGCTCTTAAAATTTCATGAACCTTAAGAATTTGAGGAAGCAAAAGCTGCTCGTCATCATTGGTTAAAATAAAATCAGACCGCTCTTCCCTTTCCTTATCAGATATCTGAGCATGGATTCGCAGCTGAACACTTTCGGGCGGAACACCATCACGGAGGCAAACTCTTTTGATGCGGAGAGATTCCGGAGCTGAAACCTGAATAATAAGATCCAATTCTTTATCAGCACCACTCTCAAACATAATGGCAGCTTCTTTAATGACATAAGGCACATTTGCCTGACGGGCATGCCAAAAGGCAAAATGCCTAAAAACAGCAGGATGAACCAGCGCATTCAATTGCATCAACAAGTCATGATTATTAAAAACCATTGCAGATAGGTTCTTTCTTCGCAAAGTATTGTTTTCATCGTAAATGTCTTTTCCAAAAGCTTTTTTAATCTCAGCAATCAAAAAAACATCATTATTCATCAACTTAGAAGCCTCTAAATCAGCATTGAATAATGGGATGCCCAGTTTTTCAAAAACACGACAAACAGTGGTTTTACCGCTTCCAATTCCACCGGTAACACCTACTTTAAGTATGGCAGATTGTTCTTTTTTCATTTTAAAGGTCAAATGTAACCAAATATACAATTGATTTTTGTAAAATGAAACGTAAAAATCCGCTATAAGCATTGAATTACCTGATTATATTGCTGAATAATCAAAAAATAAAGACAATACCTATCTTTGTAGCTGATGAAGGAAAAGATTGAATGAATACAATTCAAAAACATACGTTGACATATAAGGATATCCTAAGCATGGCAGGCCCCGTAATCCTGAGCAGTTTTGCTATGACCGCCATGAATGTAACCGATATTGCATTTTTGGGCAGAGTAAGTGAAGTGGCATTAGGTGCCTCTGCTATTGCGGGGATATTTTACTTTGTTATTTCAATCATTGGCATCGCAATAGGTAATGGCGTACAAATATTGATTGCCAGAAAAATGGGGGAAAATAAATTTCCAACAGTAGGAAAAATTTTCAATCAAGGCGTTTACATCCTTCTCTTTACAGCTGTCATTTTATTCATTGTCATGAAAATTTTTTCAGGCATTTTATTCAGTCGATTTCTGTCATCCCCAGAGCTATCGCAAGCCTGTTCTGAATATTTAGATTATCGGGCATGGGGAATCATTTTCTCAAACATGATCGTTGCCTATCGAGCCTTTTATATTGGAACAGGGCGAACACGTATTTTAGGAATTAATACGGCAGTTATTCTTGTTATCAACGTAATTTTGAATTATGGATTCGTCTTTGGGAAAATGGGCTTGCCTGAATTGGGCATAGGGGGTTCTGCTCTTGCATCAAGCATTTCGGAGGTTTGTGCTGTATTATTTTTTATCATTTATACGCAAATACAATCAGCAAATACCATATATAAATTATACCACTTTCATCTGCCCGAATTGGAATGGATTCGCAAAATAGGAAAGATATCATTGCCATTGGTGGTGCAGTATACCGTTTCGCTTGGCGGTTGGCTCATCTTTTTCATTTTGGTGGAAAGACTTGGCAAACATGAATTGGCCATTTCCAATGTGGTAAGAGGGACTTACATGATCATTATGACTCCCGTTTGGGGATTTGCAACCGTTACCAATTCGATGATAAGCAATGCAATCGGACAAAAAAATGAAAAGGAAGTCATGCCACTGATCTGGAAAATTATCACCCTGAGTTTTTTAATTTCCCTCATCATGATCATAGCAGGATTATTGTTACCACAAATATTTTTAGGCATCAATTCATCAGACCAACAGCTGGTAATTGACTCCATTCCGTCTTTTCAAGTCTTAATGCTAGCAACCCTTATTTTTTCCATTTCCTCCATACTTTTAAACGCGATAACAGGAAGTGGAAATACCAAAGATGCCCTTTATATTGAATTAATAGCCATTGCTTTTTACCTGACCTATATTTATATTAGTGCAATTGAAATGCATTTATCCATTGAAATCATTTGGGGATCAGAAGTTATGTATTGGATTTTAATCGGGATACTATCATGGCGTATTTTAAGAAAAAGAAAATGGGTAAATTTGTAATATGAAACCTGATATCCATAAGACCAAAACCATTCATACGGCATGGAAAATAAGTATATTTCTTTCCATAATAATTTTATCATGCAAAAGCAGCCGTGAATCCACTCATCAAGAAAAATCGAAAAAGGAGGTTTCCTCTGAAAAAACGAATCAAAATAAGGAAATGGAGGCTACCGTAATTGATTTGAGAGGATTGGATGGATGCAGTTTTTTATTACAAGTACATAATCAGGAGAGACTTGAACCCATCAACCTTCCTGAAGAAATGAAGGTAAATGGATTAGCGGTAATGGTAACATATGAGTATCATCAGGGGGCTAGTATTTGCATGGCAGGAAAAATGATTAAAATAACACACATTAGGAAAAAGCATCAGTAAATATGAAGATCATTTTTATGGGTACACCGGAATTTGCGGTGGCATCGTTAGAAAAACTTATTGAAAACAATTACCAAATTGTTGCCGTTGTAACTGCGGCAGATAAACCTTCTGGGCGTGGACTTCAAATGAATTTTTCGGCCGTAAAAACGGCTGCTATACAGCATGGAATACCTGTTTTACAACCTTTGAAATTAAAGGATCCGTCCTTTATTGAAACACTCAAATCCTTTCAAGCAGATTTGGCCATAGTGGTTGCCTTTCGCATGCTTCCTGAAATCATTTGGAAGATGCCAGTGAAAGGCACCTTTAACTTACATGCCTCTCTTTTGCCGCAATATCGAGGAGCAGCACCCATTAACAGAGCCATTATGAATGGCGAAACAGAAACGGGCATAACCACTTTTTTTCTACAAGAAGAAATTGATACCGGACAAATTATTTTCAGAGAAAACCTTTCCATTTCAGCAGATGAAACCGCCGGAGAACTTCATGACCGCATGATGCAACAAGGTGCTAACCTGATTATCAAAACTGTTAAAGCCATTGAAGAAGGCACCTATACGGAGCAACCTCAATCCAAATTTATTGAAGGAAAAGAACTGATGGCTGCACCTAAAATTTTCAAAGAAGATGGAAATATTTGTTGGGAAAATTCCATAGAAAAAGTGTATAACCAAATTCGCGGCTTAAGTCCATATCCTGCGGCCTGGACCCATATTCAAATGGGTAATGACAGCCCAACTTTATTAAAGGTTTATCGGGCTAAAGATGAAAAATCAATACACCAAATGCCTTGTCGAAGTATGGTTAGCGACTCAAAAACCTATTTAAAAATTGCGGTAAATGGCGGCTTTATATCACTTTTAGAGGTTCAGCTGGCAGGAAAAAAAAGAATGCCCATTGCAGACTTTTTGAGGGGCATACAAGTCGA
>CANKSK010000236.1 GCA_947485425.1 Bacteroidota bacterium
GAAAACTGGTGGCAGTATAATGGTATACCGGCTTTTCAGAAATAATAATCCCTCCGGCATGAATGCCAAGATGGTTGGGCAAATCGCGAATACGCTCACCATATAACCGAATGAGTTTAGAAATATGATCTGAGGGCTCTTCTTTTTTATGATTCGACAAAGCATCAATCTCTGACTTGGGCAAACCAAAGACCTTTCCCAACTCACGAATGATGGCATTGGACTGAAAAGTATTGTAGGTACCTATCAGTGCGGTATGTTCTTTCCCATATTTTTTAAAAAAATAGGCAATGATTTCATCGCGGTCTTTCCACGAAAAATCAATATCAAAATCAGGTGGATTTACCCGGTGTGGATTGATAAATCTCTCAAAATACAAATCCAACTCAATAGGATCCACATCGGTAATACGAAGACAATAAGCGGCAAGGCTATTGGCACCGCTTCCTCGGCCTACATAAAAAAACTGTTTGCTGCGGGCATATCTGACCACATCGCTATTGATTAAAAAATAAGAACAAAAACCCATCTTGAAAATCATTTGCAGCTCTTTATCCAAGCGCTGTTCAATCTCTTCATTTATTTGGGGATAGCGATACGAAAGCCCTTCCCTACACAGTTGTGTAAGAAGTACACGATCTTCCTGTTCAGATGCGGTAAATATTTTTTTGTTTTTATTGACACCAAATTCCATGTGTATTTCACATTGCGCTATCAGTCGACGCGTATTTTCAATAAGCCATGGAATGCTTTGATACTTCTGAAGCAATTCATCCTCACTGCAAACCATATCAAACATAGAAGCCTGAGATGACAAGGGCAATTTACTCAGCAGCGTATTTTTTCCAATGGCTCGCAGCAGACGATGGGTATTGAAGTCCATTTTATCACGAAAGCTTAGCGTGCCAAGCATCAGATATTTATATCGCATTCCCTCCCGGCTTTCAGTGAGAAGATATAAACCTGTATCGGAAGGACGAACGCCTATATATTCATTTTCATACAATTCAGCAGCCTTTATTTTTCCAAATGGATAGATGACAAATGCATGTTGAAAGCGTGGTGGACGCTCTGGAATATCCTTTCCTGAGGAGAGGCAATCTGAAAGAAAACGATTGAGTTCTGCAAATCCCTCATTGTTCATGGCAATGCCGATATAAAGCTGTGTATCCTCATTTCTAAAATCAATACCCAGTAAAGGCTTCACCTGATAGGCCGCTGCTAGACGCATAAAATCAACACATCCGGAAGTATTGTTGATATCGGTAAGAGCAACCGAAGTGATGCCTTTGCTTTGCGCCAAAGCAAGAATTTTTTCTGGTGACAACACACCATATTTAAAGCTAAAACAACTATATGCATTGAGATACATATTCTCTATTGTTTGTATTTATCCAATCCGATTGCACGCTGAATTTTATCGGCACCAAAACGCTGCTTCATCCTGTCAATAGCTTGATAGAGATTAATCATCGAATTGGTATCTTCAAAAAGGTCTATTTGATAATTTCCTTGCACCAGATGGCTCAAGCGAACCCCAATCAAGCGAACAAGCAACCTTCTGTTGTATAGCTTCTTAAAAAGCTCTTTCACCCTTGCCATGAGAATATGATCAGAAGAGGTATAGGGAATTTTTGCCTGCATGCTGTGTGTATCAAAATCAGAATAGCGGATTTTCACAGCCACGCAAGCGCAAAGCTTTTGACTGCTGCGCAATTGAAATCCCAATTGTTCCGTCATGCTCATCAAGATGGAGTTGAGCTTATTGATATCGATGGTATCTTTTTCAAAGGTTTCCTCCGAAGAGATGGATTTTTTTTCCGAATAAGGAACTACAGGTGTATGATCGATTCCATTGGCTTTTTTCCAGATGCTTACACCCGTTTGGCCCATCAGATTTTCCATCAGCTCCACAGGCATTTCTTGTAGGGTCATTATTTTTTCGATGCCCATACTTTTAAGCAGGAAAGCATTTTTTTCACCTACCATCGGAATTTTTCGCACATGCAGAGGAGCCAGAAAAATTTTTTCCCTCCCCTTTTCAACCTGCAATTGCCCGTTGGGTTTTATTTCACCTGTAGCTACTTTGGATACCGTTTTATTTTCGGAAAGGCCAAAAGAAATAGCAAGGCCCGTTTCATTTCGTATGCGCTGCTTGAGTTCTGTGGCCCACTGATAACAACCAAAAAATCGATCCATACCCTTGAGATCGAGATAAAATTCATCGATGGATGCCTTTTCATAAACAGGTGCCTGCTCATGAATTACAGAGGTAACGAGTTCGGAATACCGGGTATATTTATCCATATCGCCACGCAGAATAATTGCATCGGGACACAACTTACGGGCAAGCTGCATGGGCATCGCAGCATGCACGCCAAAGCTACGCGCTTCATAACTACATGAAGCCACCACAGCACGGTCACCACTGCCGCCAATCAGCAGAGGCTTTCCCTTTAGTCGGTTGTTTTCCAAACATTCAACCGAAACAAAAAAAGAATCAAGATCCATGTGGGTGATAGGCATTTTCTGAGAAATGGAATGAGGTATTGGGAATGAATTCGTTCGTAGGCAGATGAAAACAGAAATAGGTATGGGTTTCACTATATTTCCAAGCTTCCACTTTTTTTTGTTGGTTTTAAAATATTTCGTATATTTGACGAGAATATCGTCAATATGATGACGCAAATCTAGTCAATTTTATTTCGTTTTAAACAAAAAGCAAGAATATGAACTTCGGAAAAAATCTTAAATTACTGAGAACGAGGAAGAAAATGTCGCAAGAAGATCTTGCCATGGAAATTGGCATCAAGCGTTCCTCCTTAAGCGGATATGAAAATGGGGCTGCTGAGCCGGATTTTGAAACATTGATTCGGATATCGGCATTTTTTCATATTCCATTGGACAAACTGCTAAAAAATGCACTGGAAAATATGCCAGAGCATGCGTTACATGCATTGGAAAAAAACGAACCCTTTATTGATGGGAGTGCCTTGCGCATATTGGCTACAACCGTGGATACAGGAAATGTAGAAAATATTGAACTGGTGCCGGTAAAGGCACGAGCTGGATATACATCAGGTTATGCAGACCCTGACTATATCAAAGTATTACCCGCCTTCAACCTACCCTTTCTAGACAGAAATCGCAAATACCGCACCTTTCAAATCAGCGGAGACTCTATGCCTCCTGTGAGCGAAGGCTCTTGGGTAACGGGTGAATATGTGCAAAATTGGAATAGCGTGAGAGATAAGCATCCCTATATCATTATCACAAAGGAGGAAGGGATTGTCTTTAAAATTACCTATAACAAAATCAGAGAAAAAAATACCCTCCTCCTGTGTTCTACAAACCCCCTATACGAACCCTATGAAATCAATATCAACGAAGTTCTGGAAATATGGAAGTTCACCAATTTCATCAGCTCAGAACTTCCGGAACCCAATTTGTCGAAGGATGAAATTTCA
>CANKSK010000237.1 GCA_947485425.1 Bacteroidota bacterium
ATATCCGCATTGCTTCCCAGTAAGCGAACCAAGTATTCAATCATGGGGCTTTTGCCGGTGCCACCGGTACTTAGATTTCCCACCGCGATGATGGGCAATTGGAAACGCTTGCTTTTCAATACTCCCCAATCGAAAAATAGGTTGCGAATAGAAATAATGATTCCATATAAAAAGGCAAACGGCAGAAGGGTGTATTTAATAATGCGCATGGAAAAATAAAATGCAAATAACGATATTTTTTGCTAATATTGGCCGAAAATCAAAGAATGAAAATAGCTGATGTAGTCAAATATCTTGAAAGTATTGCCCCACCCTATCTACAGGAATCTTATGACAACTCCGGTTTGTTGACCGGTGATATGGAGGATGAAATCAGGGGGGTACTCATTTGTTTGGATAGCACTGAAGATGTCATTCAGGAGGCCATTGACACCAATTGCAATCTGGTTGTTGCGCATCATCCCATAGTATTCAGTGGCTTAAAAAAAATTACCGGCAAAAACTATGTGGAAAGGGTCATTATAAAAGCCATTAAAAACAATATTGCCATTTTTGCTTGTCACACCAATCTTGATAACGTTCAATCAGGTGTGAATGCCAAGATTTGCGAAAAATTGGGATTGAAAAATATACGCATCCTACAGCCCAAGGAAAATCTTTTAAAAAAGCTGGTCACTTTTTGTCCTGTTGAGCATGCAGAGACGGTTCGCGAAGCAATGTTTCAAGCCGGAGCGGGTCAAATTGGCGAATATGATCTTTGCAGTTTTAATGTAGAAGGAAAGGGTACTTTTCGAGCTTCGGAACATGCAAATCCTTTTGTAGGAGCCAAAGGAGAAATGCATGAGGAAAAGGAAATTCGCATAGAGCTAATCTTACCGGCTTATATTGAAAAGCAGGTTTTAAAGGCTTTGAGGGATGCCCATCCTTATGAAGAAGTGGCATATTACATGACAAGCATCAGCAATCCAAATCAAATGGTGGGCTCAGGCATGGTCGGAGAGCTTCAGGAGCCGATGGATGAGCTGATATTTCTTCATTACGTAAAGACAAGCATGAAATCAGGTCACATCAGGCATTCGCCCCTATTGGGGAGGAAAGTCAAACGCATTGCCGTTTGCGGAGGTGCCGGTAGTTTTTTACTTCCCCAAGCCCTACATGCCGGTGCGGACGTATTTGTCACCGCAGATTACAAGTATCATCAGTTTTTTGATGCGGATGGAAAAACCATTATTGCAGATATTGGCCACTATGAAAGTGAACAATTTACAAAAGATTTATTTTATGAACTGATTACCAAAAAATTTAATACCTTTGCAGTCCGTTTATCGGAAATTAATACAAATCCTGTCAATTACCTTTGAAACATGGCAACAAAACCATCTAAAGATTCCAAAACAGCGACAAAAACAAAAGGCGCTGAAGAAAAAACTAAAAAAACAACTGCTAAAGCTACTGAAGCCCCAAAAAAAGCTGAAAGCAAAAAAACAGAGGTAAAATCTACTTCGAAAGTAAATAATGAAGTTGTTGAAAGCAAAGCTTCCAAAGGAAGTGCGCCAAAAGCTGCAAAAGTTGAAGAAAAAAAGAATGAAGAAGTGAAAGAAAGCACCGTAACAACCTCAAAAGCAAAAACTGCTTCGACCTTAGATAAAGGCGATTTTTCAATTGAAGCCAAATTAAAGGCTTTATATGATTTTCAGCAGATTGACAGCAAAATAGATCGCATCAGAACCATTCGTGGTGAACTGCCTATAGAAGTAAGAGATTTGGAAGATGAAATTGCCGGTTTAGAAACTAGGATTTCAAACTTTGGTGAAGAAACAAAGGCATTGGAGGATCAAATTACCAATAAAAAGCAAAGTATAAAAGATTCCAATGCTGCTATTAAAAAATATCAGACCCAACAGAACAATGTAAAAAACAATCGTGAATACGATTCTTTGACCAAAGAGATTGAATTTCAAAATTTAGAGATACAACTTTCGGAAAAAAGGATTAAAGAATTCGGTTCTGAAATATTATCTAGACAATCGGTTATTGAGGCTTCTGTTCAAACGCTGAATGATAGAAAGAATGATCTTGTTCAGAAAAAAGGAGAGCTAGAGAGTATTGTTGAAGAAACCCAAAAAGAAGAAGAATTGCTTTTGAAAAAATCTGCTGAAGCGGCATCGATCATTGAAAGCAGATTATATACTGCCTATCGCCGCTTGAGAGAAAATGCAAGAAATGGCTTAGCAGTGGTTACCATTCAGCGTGATGCTTGTGGTGGTTGTTTTAACAAAATTCCGCCACAAAGACAGTTGGATATCAAACAAAGAAAAAAAATCATTGTTTGCGAACATTGTGGTAGAATTTTAGTTGATTCTGAAATTTCTCCTGAGTTAATCGTAGACTGATCATACATCCTTAAAAAACCAATGGATTTCCTGAGAGATATAATTTCTTAAGAAATCCATTTTTTTTTGAACTATTTTTTATGAAAACCATCTTACGTATTTTCATTTGTAGTGTATTGGGAATTTCTCCCCTTTTTGCCAATTTTGATTTAAATGCCAATTGCTGCGCGGCCTATAGCTCATTAATTCGTTTGCGCTTTGCTGAAAGCAGTGTTTTTCTACAAGCAGAAAAGGCATTGCATCCCAACAACCAAATGGTTCCCTATCTTGAGAACTCCATCGAATTTTTAAAAGTTTTTATTTCTGAGGATGAAAATTTATTTGAGCAGTTCAAGATACATAGAGACCAAAGGCTTGATAGAATAGAGGAAGAAGACAGCAGCTCCCCGTATTATTTATATACCCAAAGTGAAATTCTTTTTCAATCGGCTGTGGTGAAGGTAAAGTTCAAGGAATATATTTCGGCTGCCTATGAGATTCACAAAGCCTTTCGCATGCTTGAAAAGAACGCCAAAAGGTTTCCGAATTTTGTAGAAAATTATAAAAGCTTGGGTTTCCTACATACCATTTTGGGATCCATTCCAGAGGAATACAAATGGATTGCCAATAGCACCGGGTTTACAGGTAATATGAGCGCCGGCTTGGATGAGTTGCGAAAAGTAATGCATCAATCTAATGCTTGTAACCATACTTTTTTGCGCGAAGAGTCCATGATTTTGCTAGCCTTTATCGAATTAAATTTAAACAAGGATGAAAAGGCTCTTGAAGATTTATTAAAATTGGATATCCTGGATCGTCCTGAAAAAAGTCCGATAGCCTGCTTTGTAACGGCTAATTTTGCTATCAAAACGGGGAAAAGCGAAAAGGCTATTCAAATATTACAAAAAAAACCTCAAACAGAGGATTTTTATCCCTTGTATTATTTGGATTATATGCAGGGATTGGCCAAGCTCAATCGACTGGATCCGGATGCCATTGTTTACCTGTTGAAATTTATCAACCGCTTTAAAGGAAAGAATTATATCAAAGCAGCCTATCAAAAATTGGGATGGTATTATCTGGTGCACAACGAT
>CANKSK010000238.1 GCA_947485425.1 Bacteroidota bacterium
TAAACGGAGAGGATTCATTTTTTTTATCTCTTTTTGAATAGGTAATAAAGGAATAAGCAAACTTGTTTTTATCATTTGGCAGAAAATCTTTTTTCTCCTCTATTTGCCAATCCTCATTTGTTACCGTTGGGAAAAATGAATCTCCTTCGAAGGTGTGATGGATGCGTGTGAGGTAAATTTTTTCTGCATCAGCAATGGTTTGACGATAGATATCAGCACCTCCGATGATGTATATATGCAAATCTTTTTTTGCTAAAGTTAGTGCTTGTTCAATGGAATTTGCAAGGAGGCATCCTTCTGCTTCATAATTTGATTGCCTTGTAATCACAATGGTTTCTCTTCCCGGTAGGACTTTTTTATTCATGGATTCAAAAGTTTTTCTTCCCATGATGATGGTGTTTCCCCAGGTAATGGCTTTGAAATGCTGCAAGTCTGCAGGCAAATGACATAAGAGTTTGTTTTCATTGCCGATGCAATTGTTTGAGTCGGCAGCAACAACCAATGAATATGCTTTATTTTTTTTCAAGTGATCAGAAAATTGATAGTCGAAAACAATGAATTTTTTTGAAAAGGATTTAAATTTAAACAGCCACAGGTGCTTTTATAGATGGATAAGGGTCATAATTTAAAATGGTAAAATCTTCATATTTAAATTGCGTGATGTCCTTAATATCCGTGTTGATTTGAATTTTTGGCAGGGGTTTGGGGTTTCTTGTTAATTGCAATTTTGCCTGCTCCAGATGATTGGTATATAAATGAATATCACCAGAGGTATGAATAAAATCCCCAGGTTCAAGTTCGCAAACAGAAGCCACCATCATGGTCAAAAGGGCATAAGAGGCAATGTTGAAAGGTAGGCCTAAGAAAACATCAGTGCTTCTTTGGTATAGCTGACAGGATAGTTTTCCATTTGCTACATAAAATTGAAACAAAACATGGCAAGGAGGAAGCGCCATCTTGTCAATGTCAGAAGGATTCCATGCACTTACAAGAAGTCTTCGTGAATTGGGATTTTGTTTGATTTGACTGATTACATTTTGGATTTGGTCAATGGTTTTACCATCGGCTCCCTGCCAAGCTCTCCATTGATGGCCATAAACAGGCCCCAATTCTCCATTTTCATCTGCCCATTCATCCCAAATACTCACCCCGTTTTCGCGCAGATAGCGGACGTTGGTATCTCCTTGGATAAACCAAAGGAGTTCATGGATAATGGATTTCAGGTGAAGCCTTTTAGTGGTCAGTAATGGAAATCCCTCATTCAGTGGAAATCGCATTTGATGTGCAAAGAGGCTGAGTGTGCCCGTACCTGTTCGATCGCCTTTTAACGTACCTGTTTTTAGAATATGATCCAGTAAATCCAGGTATGCCTTCATGGTATTTGATTAAAATAAAATACCGGCAACGGTTGCAGAAAGATAAGAGGCCAATGTGCCACAGATGAGTGCTTTGAAGCCTAGTTTGGCTAGATCAGCTCTTCTGTCTGGGCTCAGTTCACCAATTCCGCCTACTTGAATGGCAATGGAGCTGAAATTTGCAAATCCGCAAAGGGCAAAGCTAAGAATTACCAAGGTGCGTGGAGAAAGGGTTTTATTGGCAATCATGGGAGACAAATCCGAATACGCCACAAATTCATTGAGAACCATTTTAGTGCCCAATAATCCACCTGCCACATGGGTTTCATTTGCAGGAACGCCCATGATCCAAGCAAAGATGGAGAAAAATGATCCCAAGATATCCTTCAAGCTTAGTTGCGCAAGATTGATTCCAATAAAAGAAAGAGATAATGAAGTATGGTTTGCCAGCATTCGTCCTATATAGCCAAGACCGGCATCAACCATTGCAATTAAGGCAATAAATCCAATCAACATGGCAATTACATTCACGGATATCTTCCATCCATCGGATGCACCATGCGATATGGCATCAAGCAAGTTGGTATGTGTTTTTTTAATTTCAAGTTTTACCTGTCCTTTGGTTTCAGATTCTTGTGTCTCAGGGAAAACAATTTTGGCGATAACCAAGGCTGCAGGTGCAGCCATTAAGCTGGCTGCAATCAGATAAGGAGCAGGTACACCCATTGAAATATATACGGCCATTACCCCACCTGCGATACATGCCATACTTCCAGCCATGGAGGCGAGCAATTCGGATAAGGTCATACCTGAAATATAGGGCTTAATCATAATTTGTGCTTCCACTTGTCCCACAAAGGCACTTGCCACATTTGACAATGCCTCGCTACCGCTTACGCCCATTAGAAAATGTACTACTTTGGCAATAACAGAAACAATTCTTTGCATAAGACCAATGTGATAAGCGATGCTTACCAATACTGAAACAAAAATGATGGTAGGAAGAATTTTAAATATGAAAATAAAGTTATGGCCGGGGCCAAAGGCTTTGTCTAGTGATGTATTATCTACAAGCACACCAAAAACGAAATCGGCGCCTTTGTTTGAATAATCTAAAAGTTTGGTTACCAAGTAGCCAATTTTGCCAAATATGGCCTGACCTACCGGTACTTTTAAGATAAAAAATGCCAAGGCAAGTTGGATAAGGAGGCCGGAAATTACAAGTTTGTAATTAATGGCTTTTCTATTGTTTGACATAAGAAATGCCACGCCTAGAAGTGCTACATATCCGATAATTCCGAAATATCTATCCATTGATTGTTTTTTTTATCATTTGAAATTGGGTTTCCTTGGCAAAAAAGACTTCTTTGCCTTATATGCAAATATTCAACAAATTTTGTTAACACACCATTGGAGAAGATATAAATATCAACATCATTGTGTTCATAAGGTAAATGGTTGTATGCTTATAATGGAATGGCCTGATGCGCTAATAAAGTCTAGCAATCAAAGCCTTTTAGGAGCTTTGTCTTTTGTTGATTTCATCTCGAATTCGTGAAGCTCTTTCATAGGCTTCTTCATCCAAGGCATTTTTTAACAATTCTTGTAGCTCTTCTGCTGAATGGTTCGTCAGCATATTCTCATTCAGGGGTGTTGTTTCTTCAGTTGCGGATTCTTCTTTTTGAGGGAATACGTCATTTGGATTTTCGTTTTCTTCCATAATGATGCCTGCAGTAGAGAGAATAAACTCATAGGTATAGATAGGACATCCAAATCTCACTGCAATGGCAATGGCATCAGATGTTCTAGCGTCAATTTCTTCGGTATGGTCTTTATCGGCACAAATGATTTTGGCAAAAAATATGCCTTCGACCAGATTGTAAATAATGACTTCTTGAATTTCAATATTGAAAGTGACGGCAAAGTTTTTAAAAAGGTCATGGGTAAGTGGGCGGCTAGGAGTCATTTTTTCCAATTCAATGGCAATGGCTTGCGCCTCAAACGCCCCGATAATAATGGGGAGTCTTCTTCTGCCCTGCTCTTCGCCAAGTACGAGTGCGTATGCCCCAGATTGGGTTTGGCTATAGGATAAACCAA
>CANKSK010000239.1 GCA_947485425.1 Bacteroidota bacterium
AAAATAAAAAAAACAAAATTTAAAAACTGCAAAATGCATGAAGTTGAGTTTACGGAAACAGATCTACAGGGCTCTATTTTCGAGAATTGCGACCTACATGCTGCCGTTTTTGAAAATACCATTGTAGAAAAGGCTGACTTCAGAAATGCATACAATTATTCCATCGACCCAGAAAAAAATTACATCCAAAAAGCCCGGTTTTCTGTCGCCGGACTTCCCGGCTTATTATTTAAATACAACATCGACATCGAATAGTTTGCCGTATTTATTCCTGAATATGTATTTCCATCGGCACTTCCATCAATAAAAATTCACACTCCTTTACCGCACGCAACTTTATCGCATCTGCCTCCCAAATTTCCATGCCATCTCTTGCCCCAAGGAGTTGATCATCGGCTAGTAAATCACCACCAAGCATAAATATATACAAACCATTATTTTTATCATGCATTTGATAATCTACTGAAACATCCTTATCAAATTTCCCCAGATGAAACCAGGCATTCTGATGAATCCAAACCCCGGCATCCTCAGGATTCGGGGATAAAATTTGTTGCAATTGATTGTGCCGATCCGCTGCCTGAAGGCTCATCTGATCATACCTTGGCTTTACATTTTTTCTATTGGGAAACAACCAAATCTGTAAAAATTTCACCGGCTTGTCGGGATTTTTATTGTACTCACTATGATAAACACCCGTGCCTGCGCTCATCACCTGGATATCGCCATTTTTTATCACCGTCACATTTCCCATGCTGTCTGCATGTTCCAAGTCCCCTTCCAATGGAATGGAAATAATCTCCATATTCTCATGCGGATGTTTGCCAAACCCCATTCCACCGGCAACGATATCATCATTCAAAACGCGCAAAGCACCGAAATGCATGCGCGAGGGATCCTGATAACCGGCAAAACTAAACGTATGTTTGCTATGCAGCCATCCGTGATTGGCGTCTCCCCGACTATCGGCCTTGTGTATACTATATTTTGACATGTGTTTTGTTTTGATTGTGTTTCATTTATTTTGAGATACTATTTTTGATTAAACAATGAATTGTCAATTCATTGCCTCATATATTTTAAATACACATGAAACCCAAGTATACTTTTATAAGAGTCATTTCGATGTGTAATTGAAGCAAATCAAAGAAAATCGATTGCTTTTTCCAGCTGCATTTTACGAGAACCCTTGATTAAAAATGTAGTATTTTCATAGTGTTGTTTCTTCAACCAATCCAAGGCTTCTGCTGTATTTAAAAAACTTACCGCATCAATCAATTCTGCATGTCTTCTGAAATTTTCGCCTACCAATATCACTTGTTTCAATGGAGAATTTTTCAAATTCAACAGCAGTTTTTTATGCTCTTCATCAGCATGCACACCCAATTCCATCATGTCACCGATAATCAATATTTTATCTCCTTGTACCGTTTCAAAAAAATTATGCAAGGCCGCCTCCATGCTAGAGGGGTTTGCATTATAGGCATCTGCCAAAATGGTATTGCTACCCTTTTGTATCACCTGAGAGCGATTATTCACTGCTTTATATCCTTCAATAGCCCTGCAAATTTTCTCCTCCTCCACACCGAAATACACACCCACACAAACAGCAGCTAGTATATTTTCTAAATTATACACCCCAGGCATTTGACTGTGTATTTTATACACACCCTGCCCATTTTGGCGTTTCCATTCTACATCTAAAAACGGTTCACTTCCTGTTATTTTTCCTGAAACAAAATCTGATGGATGTATTCCATAGGAAATTTGTCGGCTCACATCCACAGACATCTTAGCCAGATGCTGATTGCCTGAATTGATAAAAATACAGCCCTGATGCGCTTGGATATAATCATACATCTCCCCTTTGCCTTTCATCACGCCTTCAAACCCTCCAAATCCTTCCAAATGCGCTTTCCCTACATTGGTAATCAAACCAAAGTCCGGAGCCGCTATTTTACACAACATTTCTATTTCTTTTTGGTGATTGGCACCCATTTCAATAATGGCATATTCTGTGCCCGTTGGCATATTCAATAGGGTTAGCGGAACACCAATGTGGTTATTGAAATTACCCGATGTGGCGTGAATTTTATAGGTACTCCCCAAAACAGCAGCCATCAATTCTTTGGTACTGGTTTTCCCATTGGACCCCGTTAATGCAATGACCTTTGCCCCAATCTGTTGGCGATGATAATGGGCAAGATCCTGCAGGCAAGCAAGCACATTTTCCACAAGGATAAACCTTTCATCCAACTGAAATTCCTTTTCATCAATTATCGCATAGCATGCGCCTGATTGAAGTGCCAAATGAGCGTAGGCATTCCCATTAAACGATTCGCCCTTCAAGGCAAAGAAAAGGCTGTCCTTTTCAATTTTCCGACTATCCGTACATATCCTTGGATAGGATACATAAATTTGATACAACTCTTCTATACGCATATTGTTAAAAAATATTGATATTAAAAAAACCCGAACTGTATGCAGCCCGGGTTTATACCTTGTGACAGAAAATAATTTTTATTTTCCTTTATTTCTTCTTTTCGCACCCATTCCGATAGGACTTCCAACCCGAACCATTGCACAACGGAAACCGATGCTGTTGGTAGATTGTTTTTCATCTAGAAAACGACGGGTACCGGCGGTCATCCAATAGGAACGATCTTTCCAGGAACCACCTTTATATACCATTGCTTTGTTGTCAATCATGGAAGCTGCACCATAATTATAGGTTGACTCACTCATCGTATCGCCATCCATATAATTGATGTTATCGCCTTTCCGGTAATTTCTTCTATCCACATTATCGTTTTCATCAACAACACGTAATTTCAATCGACCCAAACTATCTTTTTCAGCCACATTGCCTTCTTCGTCTTTCAGTTTAGCTTTGTAAACATTCCCGCGATAGGGATTTAAATCGGTTTGATCCTCAGGAGTTAACGGACGATACACATCCATTACCCATTCAGAAACGTTGCCAGCCATATTGTACAAGCCAAAGTCATTTGGCCAATAGGCTTTTACTGGAGCCGGTATATCCGCATTGTCATTCAAATGCCCTGCAGTACCCATGTTATCTCCTTTTCCTCTCTTGTAGTTGGCCATCATGGCTCCTTTATATTTCTCCTTCGCATTTCTCAACATGCCGGAATGTCCGTTCCATGGATAGAATTTACGGTCGGTGACTCTTTCAAAGGTGGTATTTCCAATTAAACCCAACGATGCATATTCCCATTCTGCTTCGGTTGGCAGCCTGTATTTGGGCAATAAAATACCATCCTCTACTTTCACTTTTCTAAAATCTTTATTGGGATCCAAATCAGGTAAATTGTCTTTTACAAGACCCTCATACTGACCGGCTAGGTATGAATCTGTATTGAAGTTATCCTCATTTACCTGTGTAGGATTCTGACGCAATATACCCTCACGGATCAATATCATTTCATTT
>CANKSK010000240.1 GCA_947485425.1 Bacteroidota bacterium
TCTTCTAAATTATATTGCGGATATCGCTTTTATGCTTCCAATACAAGCAATTTAAGTTTTAATGCGGGCACTTCGCATATTATTTTGAATGACCCAAACAACTATCTATACCTGTATGGAAACCTCTCCTACTATGATGTTACCTTTGTACAAGGATATAGCAGTTATCAATCCAGTGTGCAGAATGGGGGGAGCTTCAGAAATTTAAATTTCACGGGAGTTGGAACAGCATATATAAATCAAGCAAGTACCATTCAAAAAGCAACTTTCTCAACCAGTGTTTTTGTAAATGCCAGCTGCACGTATGACACACTGGTTTTATCAAAAGGAAATAGTTTTGTTTTCCAATCTAATTCTACTCAAAATATCAATTCTGAATTCATGGGATCAGGAACTGCCGGTTATCCAATATCCGTAAGTGCAACAAGCAGCGGTACGCAGGCAGAATTTAAAAAATCAAGTGGAGTGGTATGTATTGATTACATGTCGATTCGCGATAGCAAGGCAAGTGGAGGCGCTACTTTTTATGCTGGCAGCAATAGCACTGATTTAGGAAATAATTCAGGATGGAGTTTTAGCTCATGTTGTGCGACACCAGCAAATCCGTCGGTACCCATAACTGTTGGCAATGCATGTGGCAGTCAAACCATTGCCTTCGGATCAAATCCAGCAAACGGAGTAAGTTGGTATTGGCAAGGAAACACTTGTGGAACAAGCACATTATTGGGTTCTGGATCCAGTATAGTGGTGAATACATCAGGAACTTATTATTTACGTGCCAAAGACAACTCCAGTGGATGTTGGTCAGCAACATGCAGTAGTGTTCAAGTGACACTATTAAATCCCCCCCAAGCTAATGCAGGTAACACCTCAAAAATATGTTCAGGAAATAGCAGTGTTTTAGGCGGAACACCATCCGCAAGCGGCGGCAGTGGTAGCTATACCTATGTATGGAGCCCATCGACAGGATTAACTTCTGCATCTGCAGCCAATCCAGGGGCCACACCATTATCAACCCTTGTATATACATTAATTGTTACGGATGCAAACCAATGCACGGATACAGATAGTGTACAAATAATTATAAAACCAAGTCCTACAGCACATGCAGGCAATGCACAAAGAATTTGCGCGGGAAAAACGACTACACTTGGCGGAAGTCCATCAGCAAGCGGAGGCAGTGGCGTATATAGTTACTTATGGACACCAACAACCTCTATCAGCTCACCATTTGCAGCTAACCCATCAGCTAATCCACCTACGAGCACAAATTATCAACTGACCGTAACAGACAGCAACCAATGTACCTCCACATCAAATATTCAACTGGATATTAAGCCCAATCCCATTGCCAGTGCAGGCCTATCTCAAAACATCTGTAAAGGAGACACCGCAACAATAGGGGGCTTACCAACGGCAAGTGGCGGAAGCGGAGTATATTATTACCAATGGAATCCATCCACAGGACTTTCTGCATCAAATGTTGCCAACCCCAAGGCGATGCCTACAAGCAATATCAATTATATGCTAACCCTTACCGATACGAATGGCTGTGTAGCATACTCATCAGCAGGAGTGCAAGTGAATCCCTTACCACTGGCAGATGCAGGAATCACCTCGCAAATCAATTTAGGAGACAGTGTGCAATTATCGGCTAGCGGGGGCATACTATTCAGCTGGAGCCCTTCCAATACATTAAGCAACTCAAACCTTTCAAACCCCTATGCATCACCTGTAGCAACAACACTCTACACCGTATTGGTTACAGATGGAATGGGATGCTCTGCATCTGATACCGTTAGCGTAATTGTATATACACCCACGAGTATTTCAACACAGAAAAATGATTATTTCTCTTATTCAGTATTTCCAAATCCAATGCATGTATATACTACTATCGAATTTCAAGGCATAAAAGAAATGGATGTTCAAGTCAAAATATTTGATGCCTTAGGAAAAAACATAAAAAACATATCAGAAATCCATGAAGGCAAAAATATTCTTTTGTTTGATGAAATGTCGTCAGGCATGTATTTTTACCAAATCATTTCTGATAAAAATCTTTTGGGGAAGGGAAAATTAATTATTGAATGATGCACAAAACATCAAGCAAATAAAATCAAGGAACAATAGAAAACTCTAGTACACTAATTTTATAGACATTTCCAGCTGCGGCAAGGGACGTTCCTGCGGGAAGCCAAATGGGCAAATCTGTGCAAACCACAGAGGATGAACTATAGGAATTCCCCCAGGAGCTTTTGATAAAAACACTAAGGCCGTCAACCAAAATACCTGTAGCAGAAGATTGTGCAGATGAGGTACCAGAATTAATACTTAATGAGCTAGCAGACAATACAGATTCTACTTTCCAAATTTTTCCATTGGGCACTGTATCTGTTGTGCTTACCAAAATCGCTTTGGAAAAAACTAAATTTTGAGCCTGACCACTGAAAGAAATCAGAATAAATAAACCAATGATTAAAACGTAAATACTTTTTTTCATTTGACCATTTCTATTGAAACGAAATTTATAAAGCAAAACAAGATGTTCATGATTACAGAATCTACTATTCAACTTTTCTACCAAAAACCATATTTACGCCAAAACGAATGTTAAACAATTTAGCCTTTTCAAGCATAAACAAAGCCAAAATATTATCATAAGAAGAATACAATTGAATTGCACCTACATTCCATGCCCAACCCAGTCCGATGTTATTATAACTTCCCTGCATAGCTGAATAGGTAAGAGCCAATTGAAAATCTTTACTATATGTGCCGATGTAGGATAATGTCACAGCAGGCTGCATGGTTTTATAATATTCAGTATATATCAATGCACCAAACTGATTTTTTTGTGTAAGGGTATATATTGCGCTAATGTATGACTTTGCAATTAATGAAGTTGTATATGGATTTTTTGTTTCATCCGTTTTAAAAACAGATTTCATGGAATCAATTGCTGTATCAAAATTCATATCCCCACTTTTCGCAAAGCTATTGAGTTTAATTCCGTCATAGGTGTACGTAGTATTATTTGCCAGGTAATTTTTCGGCGTATTATTCCATTTGATAAAACCTATATCCACCATACTTGCAGAAAAAGTAAATTTTTCATTGAGTTTAAAAGTAGCACCCAAATCTGATGCAAATCCATTGTTCCCTTTACCTGTCAAAAAATTTCCTAGTGAAAAATTTTTATCAAAGGAAGACAAACCCGATGCATTAACCAGAATATCAGAAGAAAAACTAAGGTTATAATTATCAGGATTCGTATAAAAATTAAAGGTAGATTTTTCTGTATTGATATTGGCCACACCTCGAAGGTATTTGAGGCGTATTCCCAAGGTAAATTTACCAAGTTTATAGGCAGCGGACCCACCAAGTTCATGATAATAAGAAGCATCAAAGGCAGTTCCTTCAAACTTAGCTGTTTTCCCCAAAAAA
>CANKSK010000241.1 GCA_947485425.1 Bacteroidota bacterium
AATTTTAATTTTTTCCATACATATATTTTTTTACGTTTTTGAATCGATTATGGGAATGTTGAAATTTAATCAGCAAGGTTAAAAATATGTTTTTCTGCATGATAGGATGACCTCACCAATGCGCCACTTTCTACATATCGAAAGCCCATTTCCATGCCTATTTTTTTATACTCTTGAAACACATCTGGATGAATAAAGTTTTCGACAGGCAAGTGTTTCAAGGTAGGCTGAAGATATTGTCCGAGTGTTAAAATATGCACCCCTGCCTCCTTCAACTCCTGCATGCTTTCAATTACTTCTTCGGAAGTTTCACCTAATCCAAGCATAATACCTGATTTGGTTCGAATACCAGCATCGGATATACGCTTTAAAACCTCAAGGCTTCTTTCATATTTGGCCTGAACGCGAACTTGTTTTGTTAATCGGCGAACCGTTTCAAGGTTATGAGATATGATTTCAGGCGCGGCATCAATTAATCTTTGGAGATTTTCCCATTTCCCCTGAAAATCAGGAATAAGGGTTTCCATTGTCGTTTTGGGGTTGAGTTCTCTAACGGCACGAATGGTTTCAACCCAAATAAATGATCCGCCGTCAGGAAGATCATCGCGATCAACGGAAGTAATCACGCAATGCTTCACGCCCATCAGTTTGACAGATTCAGCTAATCGTCTGGGTTCCTCGGCATCAACAGCAAGTGGTCGTCCGGTAGCCACGGCACAAAACCCACAGGATCGTGTACATATATTGCCTAAAATCATAAAGGTTGCGGTACCAGCCCCCCAGCACTCACCCATATTGGGGCAACTTCCACTTTCGCAAATGGTATGGAGCTTATGCGTATCAACAATTTTCCGAACCATAGCATAATCTTCGCCTACGGGAAGTTTTACACGAAGCCATTCGGGCTTTCTTTTAAAAGAAGGTTTTTCTGAGGATTCCATGGTTTCAGCCATCATTTTATATTTCAGCTGCAAAAGTAGTGATTACCACTTTTTCCCCCACAAAATATTCACATAAAAAGAAAGAAAATAAGGTTTATTTTCGATGAAAGCCATTATTGGGATGGGTTTAAAGAATCCATCTAGGCAGACGCCCGTTTCTATGGCCCTTATTTCGGTATCGGAGGAGGCAAATTCAAAGTTAAAACCAAATTTGGCATATCCACCCGGGTTGATTTTCAATTCATTCAAACCATTGGTAAAAGAAGCCTTTCCTAAAATATTGTCTACGGTATGTTTTTCAGGATCGTATTTTTCAACCACGATTTCTTTTGCGATAAAATTGGTGGATTTAAGAATATCAAGGTAAACAGGCTTCACAAAACCCCATGAAATGCCGGCAGAATAGCACATGCGAACCTCAAGCCCTCCTCTTTCTCCCTTGCTGTAGATAATTTTCTGAAATCCAGTCCCTGTGCGAACCAGCAATAAAGAATTTAATTTCCCAAAAATATAGGAACCTTCATTATCATAATAAGGGTTTGTTGTTTTGTATTCTTTGGGGTTATTCATACCCACTATTTCAATTTCATACAAATGTTTGTTATATGCTGTTTTATTTCTACAACGTCGCACATCTATTCCCCAACCATTGGAATGCAATATTGCACCAAAAGACATTTCATTTCTAAGAAGTTCGGTTTTATCTTCTACAAAGACATTTTCATCCTGTGCATAAAGAACACTTGAAAAAAGAAGAAAAACAAATATGAAAAATCTGCGCAAAATCATAGAACAATAGTACAACATAATTTCAAAAATCACAAACCAATTGATAAATTTGCAAGATGGAAACAGCAAAAAGCATTTACCTTGGAGATTTGCGTACAGAGGCTACGCATTTAAAATCAGGTGAAAAAATATGTACAGATGCCCCCCTTGACAATGAAGGCAAAGGCGCTTTTTTTTCGCCTACTGATTTACTGGCCACTTCTTTGGGCAGTTGTATGTTAACGATTATGGGTATTGCGGCAAGAACGCACCAAATAAATATCGAACATACGCAGGTTAAAATCACCAAAGTGATGGCTGCGGATCCCCGGCGAGTTTCTGAAATACATATCGTGTTCGATATGCCCAACAGATCTTATTCTGATAAAGAAAAAGCAATATTAAAAAATGCAGCAGTCAATTGTCCGGTGGCCAAAAGTCTGCACCCGGATATTATACAAAAAGTTATTTTTAACTATTCGCAAGAGGCTTAATAGACGCTTTCTGAGTATCTACTTTACCGTATTTTCCGAAAGCAGGGCATTTTTCGTGCGTTTTACAAGAAGAGACAAAAGAAACGATAGCGACCAATGTCAAGATTTTTACGATATTTTTCATTATTTGATGGATTTAATGTGGCTTGATATTGCAAAAGTAAACATTTTGGTTTTATAAATTTAGCAAATCTGCTTTCAATTGCACTTTTTTTACACAAGCAAATGTTAATAGCTTTTCAATATACGAAATACCTATTCTATTATTATTAAATTTGCAAAAGATTTACGCATTATGGAAAGCCAAGGCCCTTTAGCCGAAAAGGAAATCGATATGTCCATGGAAAAATCATGGAAAACGGAATTGGCATCTGAATTTTCTGCTGCGTATTATGAGCAATTGCTATCTTTTTTAAGATCAGAAAAAGACCATCACCTCATTACTTTCCCAAAATCCAATCAAATATACCAAGCTTTTCACCAAACCCCCTTTGAAAAAGTAAAAGTCGTTATTATCGGACAGGATCCATACCACGGGAAGGATCAGGCTCAGGGATTGAGTTTTTCAGTTCCTTCTGGTCTCCGCATACCTCCATCATTGAAAAATATCTTCAAAGAACTGCAATCAGATTTGGGAATCAAAATACCGCAGAATGGAGATTTAAGTTTTTGGGCACAACAAGGGGTTTTCTTATTGAATGCCACACTAACGGTCAGAGCACATACAGCCGGATCGCATCAGGAAAAGGGATGGGAGCAATTTACGGATGCTGTCATCAAAAAACTATCTGAAAAACGCAATGGAATTGTGTTTATGCTTTGGGGGAATTATGCACAAAAAAAAGAATTGCTGATTGACCAAAATAAACACTTCGTTTTAAAGGCAGCTCACCCCTCTCCTTTTTCTGCCTATAGAGGTTTTTTCGGCTGCAAACATTTCTCAAAAGCAAACGAAATATTGAAAAAATTAGGTCAAAAGGCAATAAATTGGGAACTTGAAAATCAGGATCAGAATGCATTTTAAAAAAACTTGCCTTTTTCTTTTCTTTCTGATTTATGGGCTGTCAGGTCCAAATAATTTTTTAGCTCAATCAAATGATTTTCAATTATATATAATCAGAAACGACAGTATTACTTTAAGTACAAAAGAAAAAAAAGAAAACAGGTCAGTATATGGATATTTCAGCAATAATGGCCTATGTATACAAGAAGCCAAACTTTTTGTACGAAAAATTCAAGAG
>CANKSK010000242.1 GCA_947485425.1 Bacteroidota bacterium
TGACATCAATTATTTAGTTTTTCATTTTGTTTCTTTGTTTATACAATTTATTATTTCTAATTTTGCCGTGCGAAAAATAGGTGGAGTGATTTGATTGATTGCAACCACGTTAAAAAAGGCTAAAACACAATACTTTTTTACCTGCCAATCAAAATCCCTATTTATTTTCTAGGCACAAAATCCATTTGTACATTTAAAAAAAATAAACATGGCGTATTTATTTACCTCCGAATCCGTATCTGAAGGACATCCAGATAAAGTAGCGGATCAAATTTCAGATGCAATTTTAGATGAATTTCTCAAACAAGATCCCGAATCAAAAGTTGCTTGCGAAACCCTTGTAACAACAGGTTTGGCAGTAATTGGTGGGGAAGTAAGATCGAAAGCGTATGTTGATATTCAAAAAACGGTTAGAGCAGTAATCAGCAAAATTGGATATACCAAATCTGAATATATGTTTGATGCAGGTTCTTGTGGAGTGATTTCCGCCTTGCACGAACAATCAGATGATATCCACCGTGGTGTTGAGCGTGAAGCCGAATCAGAACAAGGTGCAGGCGATCAAGGGATGATGTTTGGTTATGCTTCTAGAGAAACAGACAATTTCATGCCTTTGCCACTTGAATTATCGCATATCTTATTGCAAGAGCTTGCGGTTATCCGTAGAGAAGGCAAAAAGATGAAATACCTCAGACCTGATGCCAAATCACAGGTTACCATAGAATATGATGACAAAAACAAACCGGTAAGAATTGACACCATTGTTTTGTCGACACAGCATGATGACTTTGTAAGCCCTGTTGGAAACTCAGACAAAGCGATTATCAAAGCTGACAAAGAAATGCTTGCGCAAATCAGAGAGGATGTTATTGAAATTTTAATTCCTAGGGTAAAGAAAAATCTGCCAGCGAGAATTAAAAAGTTATTCGGTGGAGATATTAAATACTTTATAAATCCAACGGGGAAATTCGTTATCGGTGGTCCGCATGGAGATACAGGTCTTACAGGCAGAAAAATCATTGTAGACACTTATGGCGGTAAAGGCGCACATGGTGGAGGTGCTTTTTCAGGAAAAGATTCTTCTAAAGTAGATAGGTCTGCAGCCTATGCAACGAGACACATTGCGAAAAACTTAGTTGCTGCTGGTGTAGCAGATGAAGTACTTGTTCAGGTTGCCTATGCCATTGGCGTTGCAAAGCCCGTTGGTTTATATGTAAACACCTATGGAACTTCACAGGTAAAAGACAACAGTGGAAAACTGCTTAGCGATGGAGAAATTGCAGAAAAAGTATCCGTTTTATTTGACATGAAACCCGCTGCCATTGTAAAAAGATTTGGACTTAAAAATCCAATATTTTCTGAAACAGCTGCTTATGGTCATATGGGCAGAACACCAGGCTTTAAATTGGTAAACGGTAAGAAATATGAAACATTTACCTGGGAAAAGCTTGATTATGTTGATAAATTAAAGAAAGCCTTCCGTACAGCATAAAAAAAGCTGATTGGCTTCATAAGCAAATTTCAATAAAAAAGGTCACAAGCAATTGTGACCTTTTTTATTGGTGTCAGAAATACACAGAGCCCCTAATTTGTATATATATTTAAAAAATCGCTATTTATTTCCAAAAAAAGCATAATTTTATACATCATTTAAAATTAAAACTGATGAAAAAACGATATTACCTACTCCTATTCACCACTTATCTTTCATTTTTAATAGGAACGCAAAACGTTTCCGCCGGTGTAAGTGACACCATTCATGTTTCGCATTATAATATCACTATCGATACCATAAACTTTTCTGCCCATACCCTAAGGGGCAGTACCTTGCTTTCAATACAAAGCAAATTAAACCAAGTACATAACATCACCCTGAACCTTCTTCAGTTGCAAATTGATTCCATCAAAAGCAGAAATCAAAAACTGAATTTTACCTATGTGGCCTCTACAGACATCCATATCTCTGCTCCTGCGGCATTAAATACAGGCGATACTTTAAGCCTTCGGGTTTTTTATCATGGCAGCCCAAAACAGGATGCTTCTTGGGGAGGCTTTATCTTTTCAGGCAGTTATGCCTTTAATATGGGCGTGGGCTTTGCTGCAGATCCACACAGCTTTGGGAAGGTTTGGTTTCCTTGTGTTGATGAATTTACCGATCGATCCACCTATGAATTCTTTATAAATACATCGGCATCGAATAAAGCATTTTGCAATGGCACTTTGCAATCTGTCGTTAGCAATCCAAACGGAACGAAAACATGGCACTGGGAGTTAAAACAGCCCATTCCTGCCTACCTGGCATCTATTGCTGTAGCACCTTTTTATACCCTAAAAAAAACGTATAATGGCATTCCCGTTGAATGGGCAATTATGCCCACCGACAGCATAAAAACGAAAAATACTTTTGCCAATTTCGGCAGCGCATTGTCATGCTTTACAAATTCGTATGGACCTTATCGTTTTGATAAGGCAGGATATGTAGCCATTCCTTTCAATTATGGCGCGATGGAACATGCAACGAGTATCCATATTGGCAAAGCATTTATTGATGGAACCTTAAATTACGAAACCCTTTGGGCCCATGAACTTTCGCACCACTGGTGGGGCGACTTGGTAACATGTGAAACGGAAGGCGATATGTGGCTCAATGAAGGATTTGCTTCTTTTAATGAGTCCTTATTCCTTGAAAATCTATATGGAAAAACCTCTTACAAGAACAATATTCGCTCTGTAAACAGATATGTTTTACAATTTGCCCATATTGATGACGGAGGCTATTTATCCCTTGAAAATGTACCCCATTTATATACCTACGGAACCACCGTATATCAAAAAGGGGCTATGGTTGCGCACACCTTAAGAAACTACATGGGGGATGCGAAATTTTTTCAAGGCTGCAAAGATTATATGAATAACAAAGCTTTTGCAAACGCCAATAGCAATGATTTAAGAAATGAACTCGCCACCTCCTCGGGAAACAATCTGAACAACTTCTTTACCGATTGGATATCAACACCAGGGTTCCCACATTTTTCAATTGATTCAACTCGCATAACCCCTAATGGCAATCTATATGACGTAAAGATTTTTACCAAACAAAAACAAAAAGGAAATACGCATATGTATAACATGCTTGTAGAATGCAATTTTACAAATGGCATCAAAGATACAAATGTGGTATTCACTATTGATTCAGCTGTAAATTCTTATCATGTGCAATTGCCATTTTTACCAAATTGGATTTCTATCGATAGAGATGACAAAATGAGTGATGCCATTAGTGATTATGAAAAAACCATCAGTACACTGGGTAGCCAGGCATTCCCTGAAACAAATGCCAGTTTAAATGTACTGAACAAAGGGAATTCAAACAGCATCGTGCGCATTGAACACCATTGGGTGGCTCCTGATGATTTTATTGGGCAAAATCCGGGCATTAAA
>CANKSK010000243.1 GCA_947485425.1 Bacteroidota bacterium
AATAAATTTTTAAAATATGGGTAATTTAAAAATATTCAGCATTAGTGTAGTCAGGAAATACCTGATGGCCATTACAGGACTATTCCTTTCGGCCTTCCTTATTGAGCACTTATATGGCAATACCATGTTGCTGTATAATGATGGCGGAGAAGCCTTCAATCAATATTGCGAGGACATGACGGGTAATTTAATTATCCGCATCGTGGAATTCGTCCTTTTCGGAGCCTTTCTATTTCATATTATCGACGCCATTGTCATTTCGGTTCAAAACAAAAACGCCAGACCACAGGGATATGCTGTGGATAAGCAATCGAAAAACAGCAGCTGGTATTCCAGAAATATGGGCTTCACCGGCAGCATCATCTTTATCTTCTTGGCCTTACACCTAAGAACATTTTTCTTTGAACACCGGGTATTAACATCTAGTAAAACCTATTTCGATACCGTTGCTTTTTCCTTTCAACATGGGTGGTATGTGGCACTGTATGTGATTTCGATGATTTTACTCGGAGCCCATCTGAATCATGGTATTCAATCTGCTTTTCGCTCTTTAGGCCTCAGCAATAAAAACTATGCCGGGGCTTTAAAAACTGCCGGTTCTGCATTTGCAATTCTTATGGCAATTGGATTTGCCTCTTTTCCAATCATATTTTATTTTAATTTATTAGGGAGATAAGACCATGTCAAAATTAGATTCAAAAATCCCAACAGGGCCTCTAGCAGAAAAATGGAAAACCTATCGTTCCACCTGTAAATTGGTAAATCCTTCCAACAAAAGAAATTTGGAGGTAATTATAGTAGGTACAGGACTTGCCGGGGCATCAGCCGCTGCAAGTTTGGCAGAAATGGGCTATAAAGTAAAGGCCTTCTGCTATCAGGATAGTGCCCGCAGAGCCCATAGTATTGCCGCTCAGGGAGGTATTAATGCCGCCAAAAACTACCAAAATGACGGTGATAGTGTGTACAGGCTATTTTATGACACCATCAAAGGTGGTGACTACAGAGCCCGTGAAGCGAATGTATACAGGTTGGCAGAAGTAAGTGGATCTATCATTGACCAATGTGTTGCGCAAGGCGTTCCTTTTGCCAGAGAATATGGCGGATTGCTGAGCAACCGTTCCTTTGGGGGTACACAAGTTCAAAGAACATTTTATGCTTCAGGACAAACCGGACAGCAATTGCTGCTAGGTGCTTACAGCGCATTAAACAGACAAGTGGCGGCAGGAAATGTTACCATGCTCACCAGACATGAGGTAGTAGATGTTGTTGTAGTTGATGGAAAAGCAAAAGGCGTGATTGCCCGCGATATGGTTACCGGCAAACTGGAAAGACATTCCGCCCATGCCGTGGTCATGGCAACAGGCGGATATGGAAATGTTTTTTTCCTTTCCACAAATGCGATGGGCTGCAATGTAACGGCCATTTGGAAAGCCTATAAAAGAGGAGCCTTTTTTGGAAATCCATGCTTCACACAAATTCACCCTACTTGCATCCCGGTCTCTGGTGACTATCAGTCCAAACTAACACTCATGAGTGAAAGCTTACGAAATGATGGCAGAGTATGGGTACCCAAGGAAAAAGGTGATAAAAGAAAACCAGAAAGTATTCCTGACGAAGAACGTGACTATTACTTGGAAAGAAGATATCCTGCTTTTGGCAACTTGGTACCCCGAGATGTGGCATCCAGAGCGGCCAAACAAGTTTGCGATGAAGGAAGAGGCGTAGGCCCAAGTGGATTAGCAGTTTATCTAGATTTCAGAGACTCCATTAATAGACTTGGTGAAGATCTTATCCGTGAGCGTTACGGCAACTTATTTGAAATGTATGAAAAAATCACGGCTGAAAACCCTTACCAAACCCCAATGCGAATTTATCCTGCGGTGCATTACACCATGGGCGGTTTGTGGGTAGATTACAATCTAATGACAAGTGTTCCAGGTTTGTATGCCATTGGAGAGTGTAACTTCTCTGATCATGGTGCAAACCGATTGGGTGCTTCAGCATTGATGCAGGGCCTTGCTGATGGATACTTTGTTCTTCCCTACACCATTGGTCAATATCTTTCAGGAGAAATTATGGAAAAGGCAATTCCTATTTCTCATCCTTCATTTGAGCAAACCGAAAATGAGGCAGCTGATAGAATAAATAAATTACTTGCTGTTAAAGGAACGCAGACCGTAGATGATTTCCACAAAAAATTGGGAAAAATTATGTGGGAACATTGCGGAATGGCGAGAAATGAAGAGGGCCTGAAAAAAGCAAAACAAATGATTAGAGATCTGCGCGCTGAATTCTGGAATGATGTCAAAATTCCTGGAGATGCCAATGGAATCAATGCAGAACTTGAAAAAGCGGGAAGAGTAGCCGATTTTCTTGAACTTGGCGAACTAATGATAGATGATGCTTTTCAAAGACGCGAATCGTGTGGTGGCCATTTCAGAGAAGAAAGCCAAACGCCAGAAGGCGAAGCCTTGCGAGATGATAACCACTTTGCATATGTTTCTGCATGGGAATTTAAAGGCATTGACGCACAAGCTGAGTTGCACAAAGAAGAACTAAAATTTGAGTCTATTGCCCTAACAAGCAGAAGTTATAAATAATAACAAACCTTGCATCTGCAGCCTAAAAAACTGTTATAAGCAACAACCAAGACAAACCATGAGTGAAACCTTAAATCTGACCTTGAAAATCTGGAGGCAAAAAGATAAGACCACCAGAGGAAAATTTGAAACCTTTGAATTAAAAGGAATTAGTACCCATATGTCATTTCTTGAAATGTTGGATGTACTCAATGAGCAGCAAGTAAGAGCAGGCATTGAGCCCATAGCCTTTGATCATGACTGCAGAGAAGGCATTTGCGGTTCTTGCAGCATGTATATTAACGGAAGAGCGCATGGCCCTCTAGAAAGAACGACAGCTTGTCAACTGCATATGTTTAATTTCAAAGACGGAGAAACCATTGTGATTGAACCTTGGCGGGCGAAATCCTTTCCGGTATTAAAAGATTTAATGGTTGACAGGTCATCCTTTGACCGAATTCTTCAAGCCGGTGGCTTTGTTTCGGTAAATACCGGTAATGCGGTAGATGCCAACGCCATTCCTATTCCCAAAGACGATGCCGATGAGGCCTTTGGAGCAGCAGCATGTATAGGCTGCGGTGCTTGCGTTGCAGCTTGTAAAAATGCTTCTGCCATGTTGTTTTTATCGGCAAAAGTATCCCAATTGGCCTTATTGCCGCAAGGCAATGCAGAACGCAAGCGCAGGGTCGTTGAGATGGTGAGGGTGCACGACGAAGAAGGCTTTGGCGGATGTTCATCAACAGGCGCCTGCGAAGCAGAATGTCCAAAAGGCATTTCCATTTCCCACATTGCCAGATTAAACAGAGAATATTTAACAGCTACTTTGAATAAGTAAATCATTTAGCATACATCAAAAAGCCTA
>CANKSK010000244.1 GCA_947485425.1 Bacteroidota bacterium
GAATCGTCCCTAAAAAAAAATTTATGATTTTTCTCTAAAAATAATAAAATTATGCAGCTTCGATTTGTCTTTTTTTCTATGGTTATTTTTTGGTCTCAACTTCTTTGGGCTCAAGAAAAAAATCATCCTTCACTTTTTCAAATTACAGCGAAGAATAAAACGGGATTGGCTTTTAATGGACATTATCAAATTGGTAATATGGTCGGGGGAGGAGTAGGGATAGCAGATTTTAACAATGACGGGCTTGAAGATATTTTTTTTACTGGCGACAGTGTAAATGCATTATATTTAAATAAAGGTAATCTTGTTTTTGAGGATATTACAGAAAAATCGGGTCTAAAAGGTGTTGGATTATCAGCAGGTGTTTGTATTGGTGATATCAATAATGATGGATTTAAAGACATCCTTGTTGGGCGAGATAAAATGGTTGATAGAGGAAATCCGATGCTAAAAAAATCGGGTCTTAATTTGTATACCTACGAAGATTTAAATTTGATTGTTTATATCAATAATGGGAATTTAACATTTACGAATAAAACCCAAGAGCTAGGACTTTCAACAGATCAGATTGTATTGCAATGCACCATTTTTGATTTTGATAAAGATAAAAAACCAGATATTTATGCAACGGGTTACGTAGCAACACGTAGCTATACGATGCAAAGTGTTTCATTGAAGCAAACAAGTGATAAAAAATATTATTACGACTATCTCTTTAAAAACAATGGTAATATATTTAAGGATGTTACCAAGTCTGCTGGTATCTCCTTTCCTTCAAAATATAATTATGTATTCACCCCTTTTGCTTCTGATATTAATAAAGACGGATGGACGGATTTGTTACTTACGAATGATTTTGATATACAGGATTATCTTTTTTTAAATTCTTTCGGAAAATTCAAAGAAAATCATATCGGTTTTTTTAAACACAGCAGCTTTTTTACGATGGCATTGGATGTTGCAGATATCAATAATGACGGTTTATTGGATGTGTTTTCAACGGATATGCGTCCTGTAAAAAATTTCAATCAAAAATCCTTTATGTTTGAAATGCCTTTCGATTGGGAATTTATTTTTTCTGAAAATGGTGGTGAAAAAGGTCGTCAGCAAGTAAAAAATTGTTTTCAAATTAATCAAGGCAATCAAAGCTTTTCAGAGATTGGTGAACTCACCGGAACGGATGCTACCGAATGGAGCTGGTCTGCTTTGCTAGCCGATTATGATAACGATGGATTAAAAGATTTATTTATTGCCAATGGAAATTCCATTTATCATTCAATGGAACATGACTATACGTTGTTTTATGATTCCTTGAAACGTGCTATGCCGGGTAGAAATATTGATTCAGTCATCCGGAGCATGAAAACCAATCCCATCTTCGTAAATTTTATTTTTCAAAACAAGGGAAATTTCAAATTCGAGAACAAACAAAAGGATTGGGGCATGGGTGCAGCGGTAAACAGCAATGGCGCAGCCTACGGCGATTTGGATAACGATGGTGATTTGGATTTAGTGGTAAACAACAACAAGAGCATATCGTTTATATATGAAAATCGTCAGCAACAGCTTCATCCGGAGAATCATTATCTTCGGATACAGCTGGAGAATGAAAATCACTATCCCACACAAGGCAGCACGGCAAGCTTATATCACCATGGGGAGAAACAGTTTTTAGAATTGCAGCCGGTGCGCGGTTTTTATTCTACCTCAGAAGATGTTTTTCACTTTGGCACGGGAAGCGCCACGGTGATAGATTCCGTTGAAATCAAATGGCCTGATGGGAATATACAGATGTTAAAAAATGTGCCAACCAATCAGCAATTAAAAGTGCGGTATGAAAAAACGAATTTGGTGCACCATGAAAATTCCTCCCCAATTCTTTTTAGTGCAATGCCATCCACCAAAGGTTTGAATTATAAACACACCGAGAATGCGTTTGTAGATTTTCAGATCGATCCCCTCCTTCCCAATATGTATTCGCGCAATGGCCCTTCCATCAGCGTAGGAGATTTAAACCAAGATGGCTTGGATGATGTGATCATCGGAGGTGCTGCAGGAAAAACGACGAGTAGCTTTATACAACAAAAAGACGGAACATTTGTAAAAGAGAACTCCTTTTTCAGCAAAGATAGCATGCGTGAGGATATGGGGATCTTGATATTGGATGTGAATGGAGATGGGAATAATGATGTATTGATAAGCGCAGGGGGCTATGAATATGCTGAAGGGTCGATAGAGCTCAGACCTAGCTTGTATTTTAATGATGGAAACGGACACTTTTCAATAGATGAAAGCTTTCCCGATATCCGCCTGAGCGCATCCTGTGTAACGGCAGCGGATTATGATCATGATGGGGATTTGGATTTGTTTATCGGAGGCCGCGTGAGCTCACAGAAATATCCACAAATGCCGAAAAGTTATTTGTTGGAAAACAGAAAAGGGAAGTATGTAAATGTGACCAAAAAAGTATGTAGCTATTTAGAAAAAGCGGGGATGGTAAGTGGAGCCTTGTGGAGTGATTTTGACAATGACAACTGGGTAGATTTGATATTGGTAGGCGAGTATATGCCTTTGACGTTTATGAAAAATGTAGAGGGGAAATTAATACCCTATACAGACGCGCTTCACATGAATTCCAAGACCTCCGGTTTTTGGAATAGCATCGCGGGCGCGGATATAGACAATGATGGGGATATGGATTATATATTGGGCAACCTAGGGATGAATACAAGATATAAGGCCAGCCAGGAAGGTCCTTTGGAGTTGTATGCGAACGACTTTGATGCCAATGGGTCAACGGATATCATAACGAGTTACTATGAGGATGGGAAGTCTTATCCCACCAAGCAGTTAAAAACCTTAATCCCGCGTATCAATGGCTTGTCAAAACGATTTTACAAGGTGAAGGAATATGCAAAGACGGAGATGAAGGATTTGTATGGCAAGGAAAAGCTGGAAAAGGGCATCCATCTGAAAGCGTATGAAACGGCGAGTTGTATTTTGGAGAACAAAGGAAACAAGGAATTTACGCTGAGGCATCTTCCGATAGAGGCACAGTTTTCACCCGTATATGGCATCGTTGCAGAGGATGTAAATCAGGATGGTAATATCGATTTGTTGTTGAATGGAAATTTTTATTCACCAGAGGTAGAGCGCGGCCGTTACGATGCCTTGGAGGGCTTGTATCTGGAAGGTGATGGGAATGGAAACTTCAAGCCCTATAGTCCGGGAGAATCGGGCTTTGTGATTGCAGAGGATGGAAAAGCCTTGACGAGTATACAGATATCGGATACGACTTATTATGTAGGAACGCAGAACAACGACAGCTTGAAAGCATACAGATATCAATTGGGAAAGGAAGAGAAATCAATTGTGGTACCAGCGCATATCAACTATGCGCTACTCACCTTAAAAAACGGGAAGACCCGC
>CANKSK010000245.1 GCA_947485425.1 Bacteroidota bacterium
AATCCCGACTCAAAATATTGATATACAGGAAGAAAAAAATGAAACTGTTTTTGACTTGGAAACAGAAAACGAATTCCCAATATCAGAAAGTGAAACCCAAGAAATAGAAACCCAAGAAATAGAAGAAGAAAACACCCCTATCCCCGAATTACCGGAAGAAATTAAAAATGAAGAGGAAGAAAGGGCTATAGAACCTGAAATTTTTTCAGAAAAACCCGAGAGCCCTAAATCTGAAAAAAACGCTATGCCTATTCTTCCGGGACTTTTTGACGAAATCCAAATGGAAACGACCATCCCAACAGAAAAGGTGGCCAAAATAGAAAGCATTCAAAAACCTAAACCAGCCGGAAACAATAGCATCATTGAAAAGGCGCAACGCAAAGCAATCAGTGATTTGCGAGCGGCTATCGGCATCAATGAAAAATATTCTTTTATCAATGAATTATTTAAAGGAGATGCAGAAGCATACACCCAAGGCCTAGACACCTTAAATGCATGTGAAAACAGAGCGCAGGCGGAAGAAATGATCCAAAATATGGAGATGAAATACAATTGGAATAAAGAAAGCAGGCCCTATCTCTCTTTTCTAGAAATTTTTGAAAGAAGATTTCCTGAATCCTACTAAGCGTCTAAGTGCATTCAATACTTCAAAATATACCTGCCCTTGATATCCATTCAATCTACCTTTTTTAAATGAAAAAAATTATTCTTTTTGTTTTCTGCATCACAAATATGCTCATCGCAATTCATGCGCAGGACATCAATTATGCGCATCAGGTGATTGACACCCTTGCCTCCCCAAGTATGCATGGACGGGGGTACGTAGAAGATGGAATAAAAATAGCCGAAAAATATATTGCAAATGAATTCAAAAGACATGGACTAAAGCCCATAAAGGGAAGTGATTACAGCCAAAAACTTTCTTATACCATCAACACTTTTCCAGGGAAAATGATTGTAAAAATTGATGGCAAAGAGTTGATACCGGGCAAAGACTTCATGGTAGACCCAGCATCCGGTGGGGGAAAGGGCAGCTATGAACTTTTTTTTATCAACAAGCAAACTTTTGAGATGCCCGACAAAGAGCGAAAATTCAGTGAAACCAATTTCAGCAAATTGGCGGCAGCCGTTGATCAGAAAGGATTAGAAACAAAAATCGACAAGCAGAAATTTGATTCTTTTTCAAAAAATCCTTTTGGAGCCAAGGCCATCATTCAGATTACTGATGATAAATTTACCTGGTCATTATCCGAACAGGCGAGTGAGATCCCTATCATTTACATCAAAAGAAAATCCATTCCTAGTAATGCCAGAAATATCAGTTTTGACATCGATGAAAAAATAGCTAAAAACTATAGCAGCTCCAATTTGATTGGATATATCAAAGGCAAAGAATTCCCTGATACGTTTTTGGTTTTTACAGCCCACTATGACCATTTGGGGATGATGGGCAACAAGACCTATTTTCCCGGCGCCAATGACAATGCAAGCGGAACAGCGATGCTCTTAAATTTGGCCCAATACTATGGCGATACATCTCATCATTCTCCTTATTCCATTGCGTTTATTGCTTTTACAGGGGAAGAAGCAGGATTGTCCGGATCGTATTATTATGTTCAAAATCCCTTGTTCCCACTGTCAAAAATCAAGATGCTAATCAACATGGACTTGATGGGAACAGGTGAGGAAGGCATTACGGTTGTCAATGGCAGTATTTATGAAGATGAATTCACCTTGTTGGAAAACATCAATGCAAAGAAGCAGTACCTTCCCCAAATAAAAAAACGCGGGAAGGCTGCCAACAGTGATCATCATCCGTTTAGCGAAAGAAAAATAAAATCCATTTTTATTTATACCATGGGAGGAATAGCAGCCTATCATGACATTGACGACAAAGCATCAACACTTCCACTTACTGCTTTCAACAATCTTTTCCGTCTGATCAGAGATTTTGTAAATGAATTCAGTGACGGAATCAAATCTGAAAAAGGAAAATAATAATGGGAAAACTATACGTCATACCTACCCCTGTTGGCAATTTGGAGGACATCACTTTCAGGGCCGTAAGACTGCTGAAAGAAGTGGACATCATCTATGCAGAAGACACCAGAACTTCGGGGGTTCTGCTGAAACATTTTGAAATCAGCAACAAACTTTATTCATACCACATTTTCAATGAGCACCAAATTGTTGAAGACATTGTTACCAAAATTGAAAGCGGATTAAACATTGCCTTAATAAGTGATGCCGGCACGCCGGGGATATCAGATCCGGGATTTCTGCTGATCAGAGAATGTATTAGGCATGAAATTGAAGTGGATTGTTTACCGGGGGCTACCTCCTTTGTGCCGGCTCTTGTGATGTCAGGTCTCCCTAGTGATCATTTTTCTTTTGAAGGCTTTCTCCCACACAAAAAAGGCAGACAGACAAAAATCAGCTCCCTGCTTGAAGAAAAAAGAACAATGATATTTTTTGAGTCACCCTTTCGTTTGGTAAAAACCCTTGAACAATTCTGTATTGCCTTTGGAGAAGACCGACAGGCATCTGTTTCAAGAGAAATCAGCAAAATGTTTCAAGAAACCCGCAGAGGAACGCTAAAAGAAATTCTAACGCACTTTTCAGCCAAACAGGTAAAAGGAGAAATTGTAATGATTGTTAGCGGAAAGAACTAAAAAAACAACCTTTATAAACGCACTTTCACACAGTTGTTGCTTCCATTCTTGCCTTTTTGATTGATATAAAAATAATACGTAAGACTGAAATGCGTATATACATACCAGTCTTTGGCAGAATCATTTCCTCTTAAGGCACTTCCTTTTGTTCCCGGCAATTGTCGATTGGAAAGCGCCGCAGCAACTGGATTTTCACTCGCTAGTAAAGTGAGATCCGGATAGGCTCCACTTACATCATCTAGATAGTCGGTAAATGTTTTTCTGAAGCCACATTCCAAGCCCAAATCCCATCGGTAATTCAATCGATATAAAAGCCCACCACCCATGGGGATGGATACATTGGTTAAACTATAAGGCCTAGGATAAGGAGCACCCAAATTTTGACCTTCAGTGCCCAAGGCTTGCAAGCTGTATGTTGAACCCAAATAATCAACCTGAGGCTTGAATGTAAATACAGAAACCCCAGCAAAGAGATAAGGAGTCAGTGTCAATCTACTAAATTCATTTCCTCTTTTTCTAAAAGGCTTGAATATGAGATTGAAACCCGCTTCGGTTATGGGAGAATAAAAGCTGAGATTGCGATTTCTTAATGCTAGGCTTTCTTGATAATCATCGTTTGCGGTAACACTTCCTTTAAAAAATGTCATGCGCAAATTGAAATGATCCGAAAAAAGATACAAGAAATGAAATCCATAGGCAGGCTTTAAAAACTGTACAGTAAAATTATCATCCAAATCCCCTTTGTAATT
>CANKSK010000246.1 GCA_947485425.1 Bacteroidota bacterium
AAAAGCTGATGAAGTCCACCAAAAGAATAATTGACATTTTTTCCATCCAAGGATAGTTTGCCATTTGACAACTTCACCGCCAAAACAGAAGACACCTCACCGCCCTTAACCTCAATCATATCAGGAGCGATATAACTCAATAATTTCCTAAAAAAAGAAATAAAATACTTCTTTTTTGAATAAACAATATTACCTTTCAGACGCATAAACTTTTAAATCCATTCAGTATGCTTTTTGACTTGATACCTATTTTCATATGCTCGAAATTACAACATAATAATGAATCCTTGCCAATTCATTCCAATTTTAATACAAATTGAAAAACGACAAAAAAACACATTTGATTTTTCAAGGCATACTAACTGCTCAATCTTCACAAGAAATACTGATGGTTGCAGAAAGCAAGCTGATATTTTCTGAAGTCTCTTATTTTACGAAGAAAAAAGTATTTAATACCTTGATGGAATGCACCCAAAATATCAGTATTCATGCTGGTAATTTTCCGGCAACAATTTCATTACAAGAAACCCCTACGTACTTTCAAATACGTACACAAAATCAAATTTCAGAAGATCAGAAAGAAAACATAAAAAAAACTATTTTTCAAGCCATGCATAACCCTATAGGATATGTAAAACACAAAAGAGATATTTTGGATTCATCCACCAAAAAAAACACATCACCGGGATTGGGTTTGTTGCATATCATTGAAAAATCAAACCAGCAAATTCAATATCATTTCAAAGACAAAAAACAGATACTTTCTTTTCAATTTCAATTCAAAATCAATAAAACCGATGAAAACCATACAAATTCATGCAGGAACGCAAACCCCTTTTGTTCATTTTGATGCCAGCAACGGAAACCTGGAAATTTCAGGAAGAAGTATTGCCGAGCAATTGGGGCTTTTTTATCAACCGCTGATAGATTGGATTGACGATTATATTGCAATTGCCCAGCCTCTCACCATCTTGAATATAGATTTCGAATATTTTAATACCGGAACCGCAAAATATATTTTAGAAATCATGAAAAAGATGGAATATATTGCCCTCAGAGGCCATGAAGTTTTCATCAACTGGTTTTATTCCGAAGGAGACTCGGATATGCTTGAAGCCGGTGAAGATTACCAATCGATTATCAAATTGCCAGTAAAACTGATTTGTAAAGGCTGAAAAACATAGAAAATACCCATTCATTTTGTATCTTTGCAGAAGCAGAAAAAATCCGCTTTTTTTCTGTCATTCTTTACAAAACCCAAATGACTAATTATCCATGAAAAAAATTTTCATAATCGCTTGTTTGATCTCTTTCCATCTTTTTGTTCATGGGCAAACCTTTCACTATTATTATGGCAATATACACAGCCATACTGGCTATTCTGATGGCAGTAAAGACAGCGCGCAATCCGGAATTTCCTCCCCTATTTTGGCCTATAACTTTGCCAAAAATTCTTTACACATGGACTTTCTGGGTATTTCTGAACATAACCATACCGGTGCAGGGATGCGCTTAAGCAATTATGCGAAGGGCCTTGCACAAGCCAATGCGGCTAATTCTGATAATAATTTTGTAGCCATGTATGGTATGGAATGGGGTGTAATTGATTCTGCGGGGCACGTAATCATTTATGGATATGACAAACTCATTGGATGGGAACCTGGCAGCTACGATGAATTCAACGCCAAGCATGATTACAAAGGGCTTTTTGCCAAATTGGCTAATAAGCCCGGGGCCTTTGCCTATCTAGCCCATCCGACAGATTCAGATTATTCAAGCATCATAGCAAGGCCCTACAATGTGGTCTCTGATCAGGCCATCACTGGAATGGCGATGCGCTCAGGACCGGCTTTTTCACAAACCAAAGACTATACAGAACCTTCCACATCTAGTTTTGAAAGTTATTTTCAAAAATTATTGATGAAGGGATACCATGTGGCACCTGGCATCGATCACGACAATCACTACACCACTTTTGGGCGAACAGCAAAAAGTAGACTGGTGGTGATGGCCCCTTCCTTAACCAGGGCCAATATACTAGATGCTTTCGCAAAAAGAAGATTCTTTGCTTCTGATGATTGGGATGCACAAGTAAACTTCACCCTATTGGGACAGGTAATGGGTAGCATTGTTATCAAAGATACCTTGCCTGCCATTCAGGTACAGGTGAATGATCCAGGAGAAACCATCAAAGCCATTAAGCTCTATTTCGGTGTGCCGGGAAGCGGCCTTCCACCGACGGTGATTGCATCCACAGGAGCCAATGTTTCAACCTTAAATTATACGCCTGCTGCCCTACCATACAATGGCAGTTATTATTACTATGCATCCATAAAGGAAACGGATAACGACATGATTTACACCGCACCCATTTGGTTTACCAAGGGAACGGTAGATGTGGAAGAAAAAGAGAACAAAGTAAAATCCTTTACCATATATCCAAATCCCTCATCGCAAGCCGTTCATTTGTCTTACACGTTAACAAAAAGCACAAATGTCAGCTTTGAAATATTTGATGCCTCGGGCAAAAAGAGTGCTTGCTTGCAAGAAAATATTTTGCAAGGTCCCGGAGAATACCAAATGAATATCGACCGCGACGAACTTCTTTTGGTTGATGGGATTTATATGGTTCGCATGCTGAGTGATGGAAAGGAAAATATCCAAAAAATGATTTTCCTGCATTAAAAAAAGATTTTCTCAGCAGAAAAAAATCTTTAAACAAGCACCTTGCTTTTGTAAATTTCCTTCAATTTTTCAATACAAAAATCAATATCTTCTTTGCTATTGTATTTGCTGAAAGAAAAACGCACGGAGGGTCTTTGGGGATTTACTTGTATGGCTTTCAATACATGTGAACCAATACTGGTTCCTGATGAACAAGCACTTCCACCAGAAGCGGCAATGCCTTCAATATCGAGTTTGAAAAGCAACATCTCTGCCATGTCCGTTACAGGAAGTGAAACATTTAATACGGTATACAAACTTTGATTTTCAGCATCTCCATTGAAAGCCACTGCAGGAATATGCATGCGAAGCTGCTGAATCATATAGGTTTTTAGTTCCTGAATATGTGCATGATGAATTTCCATATCCGCATGAGCCAATTCAAAAGCCTTTGCCAAGCCTACAATGCCATAAATATTTTCGGTACCGCCACGCATATTTCTTTCCTGAGCACCACCAAAAATAAAAGGCCTGATTCGTGACTTGCTATTGATATACAGAAATCCAATGCCTTTGGGGCCATGAAATTTATGTCCGGCACAGCTCACAAAGTCCACCTTGGTTTCTTGCAAATGAAGGGGATAATGCCCCATCGTTTGAACGGTATCTGAATGAAAAAGGGCTTGATATTGCTCACAAAACTGCGATACTTTTTCAAGAGGCAAGATGTTGTAGATTTCATTATT
>CANKSK010000247.1 GCA_947485425.1 Bacteroidota bacterium
CTACAATTGTCTCATCATCAAGCCTTAATGGACTCACGATTTTTTTCACCTTTGTCATCAGTAGAGCGATCGAAATCAATGATAATTGGGGTAGCGATACAAACGGAAGAATATGTACCGACAATAATACCAATAAGCAAGGCAAAGGAGAATCCTCTGATTACTTCACCACCAAATACAAAGATGGCAAACAATACAAAGAATACGGTCAATGAGGTATTGATTGTTCTACTCAATGTAGCATTCAAGGCTGTATTGATTAGAGGCTTCACATCTTTTTTCGCATAATGCTGACCCAAGTTTTCTCGAATACGGTCAAATACCACAACGGTATCCGTTACGGAGAATCCGATTACGGTAAGGATAGCGGCAATGAAGGCTTGATCGATTTCAAGAGAAAAAGGAACTACACCATTCAAAATAGAGAAGAAAGACAACACGAGCAATACATCATGTATCAAGGAAATAATAGCCCCTAAACTAAACTGCCATTTTTTAAATCGAAGTAGAATGTACAAGAATATTACGATAAGGGAGAACAGTATGGAGAAAACAGCACCCACCTTGATATCATCAGCAATGGTGGGTCCAACTTTTTGAGAACTTAAGACCGTTGCAGCAGGATCTAGTTTGGCCAAACCTTCGTTTAGTTTACCCAAAACTTTATCATCCGTATCTGTATTGATATCAGAAATAAGGAAAGAGGTGGTAATTTTAAAACGGTTGGCGGTATTTACTGTTTTTACCTCAGGAGCTGCAGAACCAAAAGGGGCGGTAAGCGCTTCTCTGATTTCGGTAGCGCTTAAATCTTTATTCATTTGCACCGTATAGGTTCTTCCACCTTTAAAATCTACACCAAAGTTAAATCCTTTTATGATGATGGAAATAATCCCAAAGGTAATAATGGTACCAGAAATGATATAATACCATTTTCTAGATTTAACGAAATCAATTTTTACATTTTTGAAAGCACCTTCGGTAAACCTGTTAGAGAACTTAATGGTTTTGTTTCTATTCAATTGCCACTCAAAAATCATTCTGGTGATGAAAATAGCAGTAAACATGGAAGCAAGAATACCAATTACCAAGGTGGTAGCAAAACCCTGAATAGGTCCTGAACCAAAGATATAAAGGATGATACCTACAAGTAAGGTGGTAACGTTGGAGTCAATAATGGAGGAATAGGCATGCTTATAACCATCAGAAATGGCTAGACGAACACCTTTTCCATGAGATAATTCTTCTCTGATACGCTCATAAATAAGAACGTTGGCATCCACTGACATACCGATGGTAAGAACGATACCAGCGATACCAGGAAGAGTAAGTACAGCACCTAAAGAAGCCAGCACACCCATAACGATGAAGATGTTTGCGAAGAGAGCTAAATCGGCATTCATACCGGCATTGCTATAATAGAACACCATAAATACAAGTACCAAGGCAAGGGCGATTAAAAATGAATTTAAACCAGAGCTGATGGCTTCTTTACCTAGTGAAGGACCTACAATGGCTTCCTCAACGATTTTTGCTGGTGCAGGCAATTTACCCGCTTTGAGGATATTGGCAAGATCCTTTGCTTCATTGATATCAAAACGACCGGTTATAGAGGAACGACCACCGGCAATTTCTCCTTGAACGGTTGGGTAAGAGTATACCTTATCATCAAGAACGATGGCTATACTTTTCTTGATGTTATCGCGGGTAAGTCTCTTCCAGGTTTTAGCACCTTCGATGTTCATACTCATATTGATTTCTGGTGAATGGCCAAACTGACCAAAATCTTGACGCGCATCGGTGATGGCATCACCTTCCAAAGGAGCTTTTCCTTCACGATTGGTCACGCGGATAGCGATTAACTCATATACGTAGGAATTTTTCTCAATCGGTTTTACAGACCAAAGGCCCTTAAACTCTTTTGGCAAGATGGCTTTGATGTTGTTCATGGCAAAAAAGCGATTGATTTTACCGGTGTCTTTGGCTAAAACATAACCCAATACCGGACCTTTTTGTCTTGGCATTTCCTTTCCTTGCTCATCTTGTTGCATAGATGGGGTCATAACCGACCAAAGCGGATTTTCTTTTGAAAATTTTTCATAGGCTTTGGCTTTTGAGGTATCAGACTTTGCTAGTGAACCAGAATCTTTCGAGGTGGTTTTCAGCTTGCTTAATAAAGATGTAGTATCTTTTGCAGAGGCTTTTTTATCTGTCTGAGCGGTTTCTTTTTTGCTGCTATCCGCAATAGATTTTTTTAGCGTATCATTTTTACTTTCTGCACTGGCCTTTAATACTTTATTTACCTCTACAAGAAATGGATAGATTTCTGAATTGTCATAGGTTTCCCAGAATTCCAATTTAGCAGTACCTTGAAGAAGTTTCCTTACCCTTTCAGGCTCTTTGATACCGGGTAATTCTATCAAAATTCTACCAGAACCAATTTTCTGGATATTGGGTTGAGTAACACCAAATTTATCGATACGCGTACGAAGAATGTTGAAGGACCTATCAATTGCGGAATTGGCTTCAGTGCTGATAATTTTCAGCACTTCGGCATTTGTAGAATTGTAATTTACTTTGTCTTGCAAGTCTTTGGTTGAAAAGATAGCAGCCAACCGTCCATTGGGATCAATTTCGGCAAAGGCTTTCCCGAAAAGGGTTACGAAGTCTTCTTGGCTATTTTTTTGTTTTTCAAGTGCACTGGCAATGGCTTTGTTAAAGGTAGGATCTTTACTAAAGTTGGACATGGATTTCACCAAATCCACCACAGAAACCTCCATGGTAACGTTCATTCCACCTTTTAAGTCAAGGCCGAGATTAATCTCTCTTTCCTTACATTCTCTGTAGGTATATTTTTTGATGAGGATATTATAAACCGGCTCACCGGCAATAGAATCCAAATAATTTCTTTCCTTAACAGCGTCTGACTTTGCAAATTCCCTTGCATCACTTTCCACCATTTTGGTGATTAAAGTGAAAGACAATTGGTATAAACAAACGATAGCCAGGGCAACGCTGAAAAACTTAATAGCACCTTTACTTTGCATGAATGGGTAATTTTTTAAGTATGTGTAATGATTTTTTAATTGAGGCGCAAAGTTAGAATAAAAATAGAAATTTACAATTTCATGTCTTTAATTAAAAAAAATGTGCAGAAAGTCGACTTTTCTCGCATAAAAAAAGCCGTAGTTCGCTGAAAACCACGGCTTTACATATATATATACTAGCAGGCTAATTAAGCAGTCTGCATACCATCCAAAACATTCATGACTTCTTTTACCGCTTTGGCGGAATTTTCAAGGAGCATTTTTTCATCAGGCTGTAAATTGAGCTGAATAATTTCCTCAATTCCATTTCTACCCAATTTCACAGGTACGCCAAGATAAATATCCTTCATACCATATTCACCA
>CANKSK010000248.1 GCA_947485425.1 Bacteroidota bacterium
AAACAGCCCAATACGGCAATAAAGGAGGGGTATCCAATATCTATCCTCCATAAAAATAAAAAGACCATGCATAGCATCAATACAAGATAATTTCGATACGATGCCTTCTCATGAATAACCTTATCCATAGCAAAAATGGAAAGAAGCGAAATGATACTATAGTCAGATAACAACATTGGTGTGAGCGGAAAAAATAGCACCCAAAAAACAGCGATAAAAGCATTGCGGGTGATTTTATACATAAAAACATAAACCATGCAGGCCCAGAAAACTTGATATATAAAATCATAAATATACATCTCACGGGTATGCAAGCCATTCAAGGAACTATATATAGCGCCGAAAAACAATTCTGAAAGCAAATGCGAATTAAATTTCTCCAAGACAGGAATCACCCCAAATTTTGCATATTCCATCAATGGCAAAATGCGATTTCCTGCTTCAAACATTTCAGCGGACAAATCAATAAAAGGCTGATAAAAAACATAACCTGTGTAACTGAGAATAAAGAATGGAAAATATTGTTTTGCCAAAAGCTTCTCTCGATTTATCGGATTGTGTAATGACATGATGCGATGCCTATAATATCGCCACATTACCCCTATCCATAGAATGAATACCAATAAGAAATACAATTTTCGGGGACTGAAAAAATAAATTTGATGCCTCATACCTATCAAATAGCATTCATCTTTCAAAACAGAAAGGAAAGGCAAGGCTAGCAATGGCAAAAGAATGACAAAAAATTTATCAAGAGCAATTTGAGATGTGGAAAGCGCTCGATGGCGATGATAGAAAAGGATGCAGGTAAAAAATAGACTATAAAAAATAAAAATTGATGCGCCTAGCGTTATTTTCCCGCCCAAACCATAGAGAAAAAACATTTCATTCGCCAAAAATGAAAGCGAAATAGACAAAATAATGAGCAAGCTATACGTATTGACATGAAAAAGGCTCGCCGTTTCATTTTTTTTCAAAAATACTTTTTTCATTAAAAAGCTCCATGCAGCATTGCCTTGCAAAACCCATATAAAATCCACAGAAGCGCCAAAGGAATCGGTAAATAGCTGAAAAAAATAAAAACAAATGCCAGCCAATGCGGTATAATTCAGTATTTGCATTTCTGCCGACTTGAAAAACGCCTTAAAAAATGATGATATCCACATGAAGAAGAGAGAAATGAAAAACATACAACCCAAAAACAAGAAGCCACATTCGTAAAAAAAATGGATTCTTTTGTTGATATCATAAGCATTTAGCGTTGCTTCACCTATCATACGACCGGGAAAGGCTACTAAATCAAATTTTGCTTGTAGGATGAATTTACTGACGATCGATAAGGCAAAAAAAATCGAAAAGAAAATAAATCCTTTCCAGTGGGTATGTAAAAACGCAAGAAATTGCCGATAAAACTTCAATATAATCGTTTTAAGATAATGTAAGCCCCTTCAACACCAAAACCTTGCTCCGGATTAAATAAGCGTATTTTAATGCCTAAAAATCGAAATAAAGGCTCTTGAGGGGAATGAAGAGACATTTTTTTACAAATATACAAGCATTCCGCAATCTATGAACCGAAAAAAACCTCTTTTGCCCCTTTGAGGCATTGTATACATTCTGCTTAATTTTTCGTATATTTGCATTTCAAATACACCGTAACCACCTAAAATGGACCCCTCGAGTAGTCACATATTTTTTTCAAAATTGCTGAATGACAGCAACTTAGGTGATTTTTTTACTTTATTTACCCATCTATGATTGGCGGAATACTATTTACCATTTTTTTGGTTTTCCTGAATGGCTTCTTTGTAGCTGCAGAATTTAGCATGGTGAAGGTAAGGGCTTCACAGTTGGAAATCAAAGCGAAAGCGGGCAGTAAAATGGCTCCGGCGGCACAAAGTATCATCGCAAATTTAGATGCCTATTTGGCCGCAACGCAATTAGGTGTAACGCTTTCTAGCTTGGGTTTGGGTTGGATTGGGGAAAGTGTTGTCGCACAATTGATATTAAAAATCATAGATTTTTCGCATATTTCCATGAGCCCAGTGCTTGTGCATAGCATTTCGCTTCCCATTGCCTTTATAACCATCACCATCCTGCATATTGTTTTTGGAGAATTGGCACCCAAATCGCTTGCCATTAAAAAGGCGGAAGATACCATCATGCTGGTGAGCCTCCCTTTAAAAGCATTTTATTACACCTTCAGGCCCTTCATTTGGGCTTTAAATGGTTTGGCCAATTTGATTTTAAAAGTCATCGGTTTGCCACTGGTGGAAGGAGAAGGCATGCATAGTGCAGAGGAAATTGTATTGTTACTTGAACAAGGAAAACAAAGTGGAGCCATAGAAACTGCGGAGCATGAACTGATAAAAAATGTGTTTCAGTTTAATGATCGCATTGTAAAACAAATCATGGTGCCCAGGCCGCAAATGATAGCCATTGACGCCTCATTGAGCAATGATGAAATTCTTGACAAAGTAATCAAAGAAGGGTATTCACGCCTTCCGGTTTATGAAAATGATCTGGATAACATCATCGGCATCATTTTCGCAAAAGACCTTTTGTCTATGGTGAAAAAGAAAGAAGATTTTTTAATTCAAAAAACCCTTCACCGCCCTTATTTTATTCCGGAAACCAAACAAATCAGTGATTTGCTTCACGAATTTCAAGGGCAGCATACCCACATTGCTGTGGTAGTAGATGAGTTTGGAGGAATTGCCGGATTGGTGACCCTAGAAGATATCATAGAAGAATTGGTAGGCGAAATTCAGGATGAATATGATGAAGAAAAACCAATGGTAGAAAAAATTGGGGATGATGAATATATCGTTAATGCCCATTCAGCACTCACTGATGTGAATGAATCTCTGCCATCGCCTATTCCTGAAGGAGAAGATTACGATACGGTCGCCGGATTTATGAACGTACTGTTTAGAAAAATACCCGAAATTAATGAGGTAAAAACCTCCGATGGTTACGAGTTCACCATCTTAAAAAAATCGCATCGAACCGTGCAATTGGTGAAACTAAAAAGAATATCAGCAGCTGAAGAAACAGATTAAGCTGATCAATTTTTTTTAAAATTTTTATACTACATTCCACTTGGGGGGAATGAATTTTATCGGCTGAAAGCACATATATTTTTGAATCATCAATAAACGCTTTACAGAAAAGAACTAGTCATTCAAGTAAGATGGAATGCACGAGAAAGAATTTTCTACATCTCCCAAAGAGCGATTTAAATAGATAGCATCTGAATACTATCACGTAAATAGTAATCAAATAAAAACGGGTTCATCCCTTTGATTTTATCAAGGAATGAACCCGTTTGGGTACTGTATTAAACCTTCTTAGCGAATGATCTGTATTTGCATACTATTTAATGC
>CANKSK010000249.1 GCA_947485425.1 Bacteroidota bacterium
ATGAGAGCTTTTTTATCAAAGATGCCGGCAGATATACCAAGGTGGGCTTTAATGAAATAAAATGGCTGAAAGCCGATGGTAATTATGTGGAAATCATGACTACCCATAAAAAATTCGTGCTTCGTTCACCTCTTAAAAATATTTTGGTTCAACTGCCTGAAAATACATTCATTAGGGTGCATAAATCCTATGTTGTTTTCAAAAAATACATCTCTAAAATCGAACAGAATTTTCTTTTTATGGATGACGTAAGTATTCCCATTGGACGGAAATATAAAGAGGAATTATTTAAAGAACTCGGTATTCAATAAGTTATCTGCTGAGTCAAACTACATCCTTCTGCTTATTAATTGGAAAATAAGCTAATTTTTATTGCTTCCATTTAAATTTCTTATCTTTGAACCCTCACATTAAAAACGCGAAATTATGGCAATTGAATTAACAGACGCAAACTTCAGTGAACTTGTATTAAAATCAGATAAGCCCGTATTGGTTGATTTTTGGGCTGAATGGTGCGGACCTTGTCGTATGGTTGGCCCAGTTGTTGAAGAGCTTTCTAAAGACTTTGAAGGGATTGCAGTGGTTGGCAAGGTCGATGTAGATAGTAATCCCAATATTTCAATGGAATATGGAATTCGCAATATACCCACCTTGTTGATTTTTAAAAATGGTCAAATAGTTGATAAACAAGTAGGTGCAGTTCCTAAAAATGTATTGGCTGATAAAATTCAGGCACAAATATAATTTTGCCAGTATCCGGAAAGAAGGATAGAAATTGTTCTTTTAAACGAGGGCTTTCCCTTTTTTTTATATAGCATGATACATGGAAAAAAGAATCAATCAGTCTGAAGTTCAAAATTTTTCAAACCTTGAATTGCTTGCTAGGCAAGTGGTTGAGGGTTTCATTACGGGTTTGCATAAGAGTCCTTTTCATGGTTTTTCTGTAGAATTTGCTGAACATCGCCTATACAATACCGGTGAATCCATAAAACATATTGATTGGAAACTTTTTGGAAGATCTGAGAAGCTTTTTGTGAAGCGTTATGAGGAGGAAACCAACCTGCGTTGTCAACTGATTATTGATAATTCTTCCTCCATGCATTTTCCTGAAATCAGCAAGCAGGAAAATAAAATGAATAAAATAACTTTTTCAGCACATTGTGCCGCTGCCTTGATGTATCTGCTTCAAAAACAAAGAGATGCGGTCGGTTTAAGTGTGTTTTCCGATAAAGTGGAAATCAATACCCAAGCGCGTTCAAATACCCGGCATATGAAGCTTATGTTTCATGCCTTGGATGCAATTTTATTCTCTCCTGCCAATAATCTCAATACCAAAACTGCTGTTTCTGCAGCCTTGCATCAAATTGCCGAAAATATTCACAAAAGATCACTAGTCATTATTTTTAGTGATATGATGGAGAACTCTGCCGCTTCAGAGGAACTTTTTGGTGCTCTGCAGCATTTGCGGCATAATCGACATGAGGTAATATTGTTTCATGTCGTTGATAAACAAAAAGAAATCGATTTTAATTTTGAAAATAGACCTTATATCTTCGTTGATCTAGAAACCGGTGAACAGCTAAAGGTTCAGGCAAATAAGGTTCGTGAGCAGTATTTAGAGAATATGGCGAAGTTTAAGAAGGAGTTGATGCTTAAATGTGGTCAATATAAAATAGAGTTTGTGGAAGCAGACATCAATCAAGGATATAAACAAGTCCTCTTACCATACTTGGTTAAACGGTCAAAAATGTATTGATCTCTATAAAAGGAGACCCATTTCTATTGTTTTTGAATCAATTCGGAATAGGCATTGTTACCACCTGTATATCTTCCGGCAGCCGTATAGGTTTTTCTAAAGTACGGATTGCTTAAATCACTCACCGTTACCCCTATTAAAAACGAAGTATGAGCAAATCGATTATCGCCAAGATATACGCCTAAATGAGAAATGCCATGACCCATGGTATTGAAAAACACCAAATCGCCTTCTTTTAATTCTGAGGTTCGGATCGGTTCTGAAAAATCATAAATTTCTTTTGAATTGGCAGGCATAGATACGTTGTATGCCTTGTCGAAGATGATTGATACAAAACCGGAACAGTCAATTCCCTCTTTGCTTTCGCCTGCGTACAGGTACTTTGTACCCATCCATTCTTCAATGGTTTCGTATAGTTTGGGGTTTTTGATGTTTTTTACCTCATAGCCAAACAATTGGGAATAATAGCCACAAAGGTTGCTTTCTACAATATTCCTGGATTGTGCTTGAACAAACAAGGGCAGCAAGGGAATACATAAAAGAAGGTATAATTTCTTCATCTCAGGCAAAATTAGAATTTATTTCGGACATAAAAAATGCCGGCTACAGTATTTATCAACAAAGGATTCTTTATAAGTGCACATTCTAAAATATCTATTTTAGGGTCTTTTTTGAAGTAAAACCACATTTTCGACGTGTTCGGTATGTGGAAACATGTCAACAGGGCGGATTCGGATGATTTCATATTTTTCATCAAATAGCGCCAGGTCTCTAGCCTGCGTTGCTGGATTGCAGCTGATGTAGACGATTTTTTCAGGCGCGGCAAATAGAATTTGTTCGCAAACTTTTTCGTGCATGCCTGCCCTTGGTGGATCGGTAATAATCACATCTGGTTTGCCAAATTTGGTCATAAATGCCTCATCTAAAATATCTTTCATATCACCTGCCACAAAGGAAACATTGCTTATTCCATTGTTTGCGGCATTGTTTTGGGCATCGGAAACGGCTTCCGGAACCGCCTCAATACCAACCACATGCCTAACCTTGGATGCAATAAAACAGGCTATTGTTCCTGCTCCCGTATAGAGGTCATAAACATTTTCATGCCCTTTGAGGTCTGCAAAATCTGCTGCAATCTTGTAGAGCTGCAGTGCTTGTTTTGAATTGGTCTGAAAAAATGATTTTGGGCCCACCCGGAATTTTAGGCCCTCCATATCTTCTATAATATAATCTTTTCCCTTATACACCTTGAAATCCAAATCATAGAGCGTTTCGTTTCTTTTGGGGTTGACAAAGCCTATTAAAGAGCTGATGGATGGGAATTTGTCTGTCAGAAAATTCATGAGGTTTTCAATGACCGGGGTATCTTCAGAAGTAAAAACCAAAATCACCATAAGTTCAGATTCGCTGGCATTTCGAATGATTAAGCTGCGTAAGAACCCATTTTGTATTTTGGGATCAAAAAAACTGATTTGATTTTCTTTGGCATAGTTTTTTACCGCATTTCTAATATCGTTTGAGAGGCCTCCTTGTAAATGGCAGTGGTTGATATCTAATATTTTATCAAATCTTCCCGGAATATGAAAGCCTAGGGCATTTAAATTCACGTCCTCCTTGTTCATATCAC
>CANKSK010000250.1 GCA_947485425.1 Bacteroidota bacterium
TCTATTTTAATTCGACATAAAATTTATTTTTTAAACTTTCATCGTATTTAAACATGCTTATGGAATACATATTTAATCCATCTAAACTTCTCGCATTGAGCAGCAATGATGAATTGCGCATGAGTTTTTCTGTGGAAGTTTTATAACTGAAGTGATATGAAAACAGAGCGGGACTTCCTGTTTTTCTTTGATCTAAAGATTTGTTTTGGGCACCCATGGTGTTGGCCCAGGTTGTAAGGCTAAATATATGTTTGGTATTCATGTAATTGCCTTCAAAGTGCAGGCCTGCCTTGATGCCGTCAAATTCATTATACCAAATATCCGGGCGCCATTTCAAAACATAGTTTTCCCAATCGGCATAATTCATCACGCGAGAATCAAAAACTATTTTCAAGGGCATTTCCGTATTGTTGTTTAGCAAATTCACATCTGCCATTCTTTTTTCAGGGTCAATCTCTACATAGTGAATGCCTCCGGGGATTTCTACCTCTGCTGTATATTCATCTTTGAGTAAGCCCCAACCAATCCATCTTGGCAATATCTTGGCATCCGTCTTTTTTTCAAACCAGGTGTTGGGGATGTAAAAATTATATTCTTTTCCTTCCTTGGAAAAAACTTGAAACTCAATGGGCATCTGCATTTCGCCCTTGCGTTTAAATACAATTTGGTAGTGGTCTTTTTCTTTGGTCTTGTGAAAGCCTTTGACTTTGTAATCAATATTTTTAGACGTTTCAAGCCATTGGTCAAAAAACCAATTTAAGTCCACATGTGTATAGTTGATGATTGCATTTCTAAAATCTTCGGGGTAGGGGTGGCATATTTTCCATTTGTCAAAATAATGCTGCATGGCCTTTAAAAAGAGGGTATCGCCCAGCACATATTGTAAATTGTAAAGCATGGTAGCGGTTTTCATATACACCTGTCTGTAGCCCCCTCCATGATTCAGAGCGCCTGCAAACATATCTGAATGTGTGTTGATGGGAATGGCATCGGGGTTTTTTATGGCATCGGCTAAATAGCTGCTATAGGCAATGGCATATCTGGCCGTTGGTTGCTTAAAATATTTTCTGATGTAGGGAGAAGCAATTTTTTCTTTGGCTTCGTATAGTCCTTCTATGCGGTTGATGGCCCAAACGGTCAGGAATTGTGTAAATCCCTCATCCATATAGGCACGATAGGTTTCATTGCTGCCAACCATGCCCATAAACCAATTGTGGCCCACTTCGTGGGAAAACAAATAACGGTAGTTGGGGTCATACCCGCCATCAAGGGTAAGCATGGGGTATTCCATGCCATCTCTTGCATCTGCTACAATCATTTTCGGATAGGTGTACATGCCGATATCCGTTGAAAAGGTTTTGATGATTTTTGCGGTATACTCAGCTGCATTCTGCCATCCGCCGGCATGCGTTTCCTGAGCCAATGCGATGCAACGAATGCCATTCCATTGTGCCTCGCCGATGCGATAGGTAGGGTCTGCGGTAAAAGCAAAATCATGCACATTTTCTGCATGAAAAATCCATGTTTTTCTTTTTCCATCTGGCTTCAGAATTTCAGAGGCCTTGGAATTCATAGGCTTGTCGACAAAGTTTTTAATATCCAGTTTTTTGCGCAAGGAATCCGGCAGCACTTCTTTTTCATTGAGCAATTCTCCAGTGGCATCCAAAACATAATGACTTGCAAAATCCAATGATACATCATAGGTGCCAAAATCTCCATAAAATTCTTTGCCCAAATGCTGATCGGTGTCCCATCCAAACTTGTGGTCATAGGCGCTGATGCGGGGATACCAATGCACCCCATCATAGTGCTTGTTACCATCTACTTCAAAAATTTTCATTCGCCTGCGCATCTCTCCTGAATCGTAAAATGTTTTGAATTTGATTGAAAAGGTGATGGAGTCTCCGCTTTGTAAAGGTTTTTCAAGAAAAACTTTTAGGATGGTATTGTCAAGAGACATTTTTAAAGGTGTATTTTCTACACGGATGCTTTCTACAAGGCTTGCTAAACCCAAACTTTCATATTTTCCAAATCGACTGATGCCATTGTTTTTTAAGAACAAATCGTGCATATACGATCCGGGTAAGAATGCATTCTGATACAAATGAAAATAAACAAAGGGCAATGAATCCGGTGAGTTGTTGTAATAGGTAAGGGTTTCATCCCCCTCAATGACATCATTTTGCTCATCAATCTTTGCTTTGATGTTATAATACACATCTTGCTGCCAATAACCCGGATACGGCATCCTGTTCTTCCAGTAATAGGGATTGTTTTGACTGCGATAGGTATTGGCTTTGTGGTATGGAATACTGTCTTGTCCGAATACAAAAATAGGGATAGAAAGAAGCAGAAATAGCAGGTAATTTTTCATGAAGAAACAATTTATTTTCTGAGCTTATTTTTTTCTACCGGTTTTTTCATGGTCTTTTTAGCCATGGTAATACTGGCATTTAGCTCAAATCCAATCAGTAAGATGAGAGAATTAAAATATATCCAAAGGAGAATGACAATCAGCGTACCAATAGATCCATACAACTTGTTGTACTTCCCAAAATTATTGACAAAAAAGGCAAATCCGATTGAGGTCAGCAAAGATAAAATGGTTGCTACTACCGCTCCGGTGGTAATGATGCTTTTGCTTTTTCTCTTTGCAGGTGCAAAAAAATACAAGATAGATATGCCGATTAAAAACATTCCAATAACAACAATCCAGCGACCGATGATTAGAATATAGTACATAAAAATATCTTTAAAAAAGCCGAGTTGAAGCAAATAACTGATTACCGTTTCGCTAAAAATGAGCAAAATGGTGGAAAAAACAAGTAAAACGGTGATGATGATGGTTAGAAAGAGGGATATAATTCTTTGTTTTAAGGCCGAGCGCGTTTCTACCACATGGAAGCATTCATTAAACGCATCCATCATGGAATTGATGCCATTGGTAGAAAAGTATAAGGCCAATAGAAATCCCAGTGATAGCAAGCCACCTCTTTGGTGTTTGATAATGTCTTCAAGTGTTGATTTGGTTGCTTGATAGGCATTATGTGGAAGAATGTTACCCAAAATTTCAATCAGTTGATCCTGAAAATTGTCGACAGGAACATAAGGGATGAGGGTAAACAAAAAAATGATTCCCGGAAACAATGCCAGAAAAAAATTGAATGCTACAGAAGATGCTCTTGCATTGAGGGCTCCATTGTAAATGCCTTTGATAAAATATTTGCCTACATCATAAACTGGTGCACCATCAAAAGCACTCGGTGTCCACCGCATGGAAAAAGAGCGGGAGGCTTTTACGATTTGAAGACTTTTAAATGTGGTGATAAATTTATTCAAGATGCGGAATCATTTGTGCTTTTAA
>CANKSK010000251.1 GCA_947485425.1 Bacteroidota bacterium
GAGAAAAAACCCAAAAAGCCATCATCGATGCCATTTCTTTTGCTTCCTTGCATGCCGGAAAATTTCACTATGCACTAATTGAACAAATTGCAAGCCAACTTCTTGAAGGCCTTGTCCAAAAAAATATCCAACCCATCTCCTTTACCGGCGACCTCAGACGAAAAGCTGAAATTTTAGACAAAATAGAATTCATCAGCACCCTCGCAAACAAAAATAAAATACTTGATTTTTTTAAAAGCGCCGAATACGTTGACCCTGAAAAAAAAATCATAGAAGACGAAACAGGAATTCAGCTCACCCTTCTGAAAGATATTCCTTTTCACCTTTACTTAAGTAAGGAAGAGGAGTATATCCAACAGCTTTTTATGACAACGGGAAATGAGGAACATCTCAAACACATTTCTGATATCCCTCAACATGCAGCTTCAGAAGAAGAAATATACGCCTGCAACCACATTCCATTTATTGAGCCTGAAATGCGCGAAGGACTATACGAAATAGAACTAGCACAAAAAAATGCATTGCCTGTGCTAATAGAAAATCGCGACTTGAAAGGCATTTTACACAACCATTCCAATTATAGCGACGGCCTGCATTCCCTCAGGCAAATGGCCTCCTACTGCAAGGAATTGGGCTATGAATATTTTGGCATCTGCGACCATTCACAAGCGGCATTTTATGCCAATGGACTGAAGCCCAATCGCGTCATTGAACAGCACCATGAAATAGATGCATTAAATCAGGAACTTTTTCCTTTCAAAATTTTAAAAGGCATTGAATCGGATATATTATCAGATGGATCCCTTGATTATACAGATGAAATCTTGACAAAATTTGATTTTGTTGTCGCTTCTATTCATTCCAATCTGAAAATGCCTATTGAAAAAGCAAACGCCCGACTTCTTAAGGCCATTGAAAATCCATTTACCAGTATCTTGGGACATCCAACAGGCAGATTGCTGCTTGCAAGAGCAGGATATCCAATCGACCACAAAAAAATAATTGATGCATGCGCCGAGCATCATGTGGCCATTGAACTCAATGCGCACCCCTATAGACTCGATTTAGATTGGCGATGGATTCAATATGCAGTTTCAAAAGAGGTAAAAATATCCATCAACCCGGATGCGCATCAAATGAAAGGCTTTCATGATATGCACTATGGTGTTTGCGTCGCCAGAAAAGGAGGCCTACAAGCATCAAGCACCCTAAATGCCTTGGGCCTGAATGAAATCAGCAAGTATTTTTCTGAAACAAGAAATAAAAAAATAAAAAATATTTTGATTTAAAAATAAAACAAGATATTTAACGCCATGTATTGGATACATGATGCATCAAAAATGTATCTCCAACTTTTAACAAATAAATAACATGCCCATATTAAACTCTATCATATCCTGGATTATCAAACAACGCATTCATCAGGTGGGCTTGTTCATGAAATATCCTGTGGAAATGCAGGAGGATTGGATGAGAAAACTTTTGAGCATCGCCAAAAACACAGAATATGGAAAGCAATATCATTTCGAATCCATCAAATCAGCAGAAGAATTCAGAGAACGTATTCCAATAATTGATTACGAAGGACTCAAGCCCTATGTGCAAAGATTAATGAAGGGTGAAGAAAACTTACTGTGGCCCGGCGAAACCAAATGGTTTGCAAAATCTTCCGGAACCACAAACGACAAAAGCAAATTCATTCCGGTAAGTGAAGATACCATACAAGAATGCCATTTTAAAGGGGGCAAGGACTTGCTGTCATTTTATTGTAACAATTTCCCTGAAACACTCTTATTTAATGGCAAAAGCTTGGCCCTTGGCGGGACCAATAAAAACAATGGTTTTTCTGCCAGCACCATTTATGGCGACATTTCAGCCATTCTGTTGCAAAACCTGCCCTTCTGGTTTGAATTTTCCAGAGTACCCGAGCTATCTATCGCGTTGATGGATGACTGGGAAGAAAAAATAGAATTACTGGCCGAGAAAACCATGTATGAAGATGTAACCAATATCTCCGGCGTTCCTACTTGGACATTGATTCTGGCAAAAAAAATTTTAGAAAAAACAGGGAAAAATAATTTACTCGAAGTATGGCCAAATCTTGAATTGTATGTGCATGGAGCGGTAAGCTTTGTTCCGTATCGTGAGCAATTTGAAAAACTGATTCCGTCAGCCAAAATGAATTATGTTGAAACCTATAATGCATCAGAAGGTTTTTTTGGCATTCAGGATGAGCCCGGAAGAGATGACATGCTCCTGATGTTGGACTATGGAATCTATTACGAATTTATTCCTCTTGAGGAACTCGGAAAAGATTTCCCAAAAGTATATCACATCGGAGAAGTGCAAATGAACACCGTTTATGCCTTGGTAATATCTACCAATTCAGGACTTTTTCGCTATATGATTGGCGATACCATTAAATTCACTTCTTTTTACCCACATAGGATAAAAATATGCGGAAGAACCAAGCATTTTATCAATGCTTTTGGCGAAGAACTCATGATAGACAATGCTGACAAAGCCATTGAAATGGCATGCAAAAAAACGAATGCTTCGGTAAAAGAATATACTGCCGCGCCAATCTATTTTTCAGGAAATGAAAAAGCAGCTCATGAATGGCTGATAGAATTCGAAAAAAGACCGGATGACATCAACTTCTTCACCGCCCAGCTAGACAAAGCCCTGCAAAGCCTGAACTCAGACTATGAGGCAAAAAGAAACAAAGACATGGCTCTCAAAATGCCCATTGTTCACACATTACCTGAAAATACTTTTTACAATTGGATGAAATCTAGAAATAAATTGGGTGGACAAAATAAAGTTCCTCGCCTATCCAATGAGAGAAACTTCTTAAACGATATCCTTGAATTTTGCAATATGCCTGCAGAATCAAATACATAGTAACAAATAGATATTTAAACCTTGAAAAAACGCGGTATTCTATTCCCTTTTATTTGTTTCCTACTGTTCGCCTCTATGGCAACTGACAGACCTTTTACGCTTAAGAAATCTTTTCCCATTCAAACCACCCATTTTACCGTTGACAAATTCGGAAACATATACACTGCATCCGACAAACTCCTGCAAAAATATGACTCCGCCTTTCACCTTCTGTATTCCTATTCAAATTTAAACACAGGAAAACTTCAATCGATAGATGCAGAAAACCCTTTGAAACTGCTGCTTTTTTATCCGGATTTTGCAAAAATTACCATACTGGATTCTCGACTGAGTGTACAGGCAGAAATCGACCTCAGGGCAATACAGATGCTGCAGCCCACTGCCGTTTGCAACTCCTACAATGAAAATTTATGGATATTCGACTTGCAAGACTTTCAACTGAGAAGAATAA
>CANKSK010000252.1 GCA_947485425.1 Bacteroidota bacterium
AAAAAACGACCCTACTACCAAGCGGAAATGACTCCGTCTGGTATTCTTCCGAATCAATAGGCTCAAAATAGACAGAAATATCCATGAAAGCTTAAATTATTTTAAGATTTTTTGGCAAATGATTTTTTAAACTTGGACTTAGCCGAAGGCTTAAAATCCTTTATCAACTGATTGCATTCTTCCAAAGTAAGTGAATGTGGGTCTTTATCTTTGGGGATTTTTACATTTTTTTCACCGGCAGAAATATACGGGCCCCAGCGGCCATTTAAAACTTGAATATCAGTACCTTCAAAGGATTTAATATGTTTTTCGCTTTCTGCTTTTCTTTTCTCCAAGATAATTTCTATCGCCCTATCCAAGACAATAATCATGGGATCGTCTGTTTTTTTAAGCGAGTAAAAAGCCCCCTTGTGCTTGGCATAGGGTCCAAAACGCCCTATAGCAATGGTAATATCTTCATCCTCAAATTGCCCAATATTTCGAGGCAATTTAAACAAGTCCATTGCTTCTTCGAAGGTGATGTTTTCTATTCTTTGTCCCGCTCTCAGGCTTGCATACACAGGCTTTTCTTCTCCCTCTGTCGCTCCCATTTGCACCATAGGTCCAAAACGACCAATTCGAACAATTACTTTTTTCCCTTCGTGCTCTCCTAGATATTTTTCGCCGGTTGCCCGCTCTGAAGTTTTTTCGGTTTCCTCCACATTTTGATGGAATGGTACGTAAAAACTTTTGATCATGTCATTCCAAACTTTGTCACCATTGGCAATTTCATCAAATTCTTTTTCCACTTTAGCCGTGAAATTGAAATCGAGTATATTTTTGAAATTTTCAACAAGAAAATCATTGACAACCGAACCGATATCCGTTGGAAAAAGTTTAGATTTTTCTGCACCCGTATTTTCTGTTTTGGTTTCAAAAAGAAGATTATCATTTTTCAAGGTAATCACATCATAAGCCCTTTCTTTTCCTTCGCGGTCTTCTTTTACCACATAACCCCGTTTTTGCACCGTTGATATGGTAGGCGCGTAGGTAGAAGGTCTTCCAATACCCAATTCTTCAAGTTTTTTTACAAGACTTGCCTCTGTATAACGCGCTGCAGCGTGGGCAAACCTTTGGGTTGCCGTCATTTCCTGTAGAGATACGTTTTCTCCTATTGCCATTTTAGGCAACATCCCATCCTTGGTTTCATCATCTTCATCATCTGTCGATTCCATGTACACCTTCAGAAAACCATCAAATTTTAAAACTTCTCCACGCGCAATTAAATCATCAGAGGTTTTGCTGTTTTTAATGGTAGCAACCGTTTTTTCTAAAAGGGCATCACTCATTTGCGAGGCGATGGTTCTTTTCCAAATCAGATCGTAAAGTCTTTTTTCACCGGAATCTCCATCAATGGTGCTTTTTTCCATATATGAAGGCCTGATGGCTTCATGGGCTTCCTGAGCAGAAGCAGATTTGGTTTTAAATTGGCGTGTATACACATATTCTTTTCCAAAAGTATGCGTAATTTCCTCTTTTGCCGCCTGCAGTGCGGTTTCAGAGAGATTCACGGAATCTGTTCTCATATAGGTTATCTTCCCGGACTCATAGAGTTTTTGGGCCAAAACCATCGTTTGTGCTACTGAATAGCCAAGCTTTCTGCTAGCCTCTTGTTGTAAAGTTGAGGTGGTAAAAGGGGCGGCAGGTGATTTTTTTGAAGGCTTGGTTTCAATGTCCTTGACCACATAGGTCGCGCCAAATAATGATTTTAAAAATTTCTCAGCTTCCTCTTTCGTTTTAATCCGATTAGAAAGCTCTGCTTTAAAAATCTGTGATTTTTTGTCAGATTCAGAAATAAAATTTCCAGAGATTTTAAAGGCAGAATTCGTAACGAACGAACTAACGTCCCTTTCTCTATCAACGATCAGTCGAACCGCCACAGACTGCACCCTACCGGCAGACAGTGATGGCTTTACTTTTTTCCAAAGAATAGGAGAAAGTTCAAAACCCACCAACCGATCCAAAATACGTCGCGCTTGCTGGGCATCAACTAGATTTTTATCTATTTGTCTATAATTTTTAATCGCATTGAGAATGGCATTTTTTGTAATCTCATGAAAAACGATTCTCTTTGTTTTTTCCGCTTTGAGGCCTAGTGCTTCAAAAAGATGCCAAGATATCGCCTCCCCTTCACGGTCCTCATCAGTTGCTAACCAGACCATTTCTGCTTGTTTGGTTAGTTTTTTTAATTCAGTGACAATCTTTTGTTTATCCTCAGAAACCTCATAATTAGGTTGAAAATTATTTCCAATATCAATGGCTTTGTCATTTTTCGCTAAATCTCGAATATGGCCAAAACTTGACTTCACAATAAAATCCTCTCCCAAAAAACCTTCGATGGTTTTTGCCTTTGCAGGAGATTCCACAATAACTAAATTTTTAACTGCCATATATTTGGATTGATTTTTAAAAAAGTCCGCAAATAAAGTCATTTGAAACTATTACTTCAAACTATTTTTGAAATAAAGATTCTCTATGCTATTTTATCTTACTGATAATCAATATAGTTAATTTTATTTTGGGAAACAAACAAAGGCACAAAAGGGTATGACAATTTGTCATTCAATGATTTTTTTTGTATTTTTGTGGCCAAAAATCAGGAAAGAAGACAAAATGAGTGAACAAGAGAAGGTAATAGACGAAAAAAGGCAAGGAGAAGCCATACAAGAGCAAAATTCAATTGAAAATCCAAACGGCCATATTTATATTGAAAGCTATGGCTGTGCAATGAATTTTTCTGATAGTGAAATTGTTGCCAGTATTTTAAAGGAAGCAAACTACGCCACAACAGCCAATATGGAAGAGGCCGATGTTATTTTCGTGAATACCTGTTCCATACGGGAGAATGCAGAGTCGAAGGTTAGACATAGGCTACACGAATTTAAAAAGCTCAGAAAAAAGAAACCCGAACTTTTAATTGGTGTATTGGGTTGCATGGCCGAAAGGCTGAAGTCAAAATTACTAGAAGAAGAAAAACTAGTGGATATGGTAGTAGGCCCTGATGCCTATCGTACCCTTCCCCAACTCATCCAATTGGCTGAAGAGGGTCAAAAATCGGTTAATGTTCTATTATCTAGAGAGGAAACCTATGCAGATATTAATCCTGTAAGATTGGGCAGCAATGGCATTAACGCCTTTATATCCATTATGCGAGGGTGCGACAACATGTGTTCATTTTGTGTGGTTCCATTTACCAGAGGCCGTGAGAGAAGCAGGGATCCAGAAAGCATTGTTCGAGAAGCACAATTGTTATATGATCAAGGATATAAAGAGGTGACTTTATTAGGACAAAATGTAGACTCTTATT
>CANKSK010000253.1 GCA_947485425.1 Bacteroidota bacterium
AGCTGCGTTTACCAATTCACTGGCGTGCTTCAATAGTTCCACCGTTTTTAATGATCAATCTACCATTACGGGCTCTGTAATCAATTCCTGGAATTGGAATTTTGGAGATGGCGGAAAATCTGTTGTAAAAGATCCGAGTCATTTTTTTAATATGGTAAGTACCTATAATGTTTCTTTGGTAGTTACTACAGCAGATGGCTGTAAGGATTCCATTTCTCAACCGGCAACGGTGAATGTAAAGCCCGTTGCTGCATTTAGTGCTACGTCGGTATGCTTAAATAATCCGAGTCAATTTACAAATGCCTCTTCCATAGTTGCTGGAAATATCACTTCAAATAACTGGTGGTTTGGTGATGGAATAGGCCTTTCAAATCAATCAGACCCCACATATTCCTATGTGACAGATAGTACCTATCAAGTCAAACTATTGGTGGTTTCCAATGTAGGATGCAGGGATTCTGTTACCAAGCCTGTTTTGGTTTATCCAATACCCAAACCCAATTTTACGGTTAACAAAGTGTGTTTGCAAAATGCAAGTGCATTTGTCGATAGTTCTCATGTGAAGAATGGTAATATTTCAACTTGGTTTTATGATTTTGGTGATAATTCCAACTCCATATTAGCCAGTCCAGGGCATGCCTATGCCGCATGTGGCGATTACAATGCCTCATTGACTGTTTTTACAAATTTTGGATGTACAGCTTCAAAATCAAAGCCAGTAAAGGTTTACTGCTTGCCTGTAGCGGATTACATGATTCCTGATGTTTGTATTACAAATGCGTCTGTATTTGGAGATGCTTCCTCCATCAGCAATGGCACTATTCAGTCATGGAGCTGGAATTTTGGCGATGCACAAAGCAGCAATTCCAAAAATACAACACATACCTATAAAACCTGCGGTAGCTATCAGGTGGGACTTACGGTTACCACATCGGAGGGTTGTAAAAATACAAAAATAGATACCGCTGTGGTGCATTGCAAACCAGTAGCAAATTTTACAGCGGCAACAGTTTGTAATGGAAATGAAAGTGTATTTACCGATCAATCGACCGTTCAAAATTCAATTGTGAGTAATTGGGATTGGGATTTTGGTGATGGCGTTCAAGTATCAGGAAAAGATCCAAATTATCTATATGGAAATTGTGGCTTATATGCCGTAAGTATGATTGTCAGTAGTCCGGAAGGATGCAAAGATACCATCATGAAGGCGGCAACAGTAAATTGCAAGCCCAATGCAGAATTTTCTTCTACAAAAATTTGTCTCAATAAAACAACTTCTTTTCAGGATCAATCCTCAATAAGTGCTGGTAATATTGTGCAGTATAATTGGGATTTTGGAGATTTTATGACAGGAACAGGACTAACGCCAGCGCATAAATACGTGAATTGTGGAACCTATAATGGAGTGTTGATTGTAACCTCAAATCTTGGTTGCAAGGATACCGCTATGCATCCGGTAACAGTGAATTGCGGTCCTACATCTGATTTTTCGGTTACGGATGTATGTCTGAACAATGCTTCTATATTTACGGATAAATCCACTGTTATCAATGAGGTTATTACGCAATGGGATTGGGATTTTAATGAACCTTCATCAGGTATATTTAATTCTTCTTCAAATCCCAATGATGCACATACCTATGCGGCATGTGGAAAATATAATGCCAGATTAATTACAACTTCAGCCAATGGATGCAAGGATACCGTGGTAAAACCAGTTGATGTCTATTGTTTGCCGGTAGCTGATTTTTCTACGCAGGCTGTTTGTAGAAAAAATCCAAGCCCCTTCACCGATTTGTCAACGATCAGCTCAGGCACTGTTTCCGCCTATAGTTGGGATTTTGGTGATCCAGCATCCGGAATTTTAAATTCTTCAGCTTCAAAAAATCCTAAGCATGTATATACGGCTTGTGGTAATTTTGAAGTTAAATTTACTGCCATTTCAGACCATCTGTGTACCAATAGTATTTTGAAAAATAGCTTGGTGCATTGTTTGCCTGAACCTTCTTTTTCTGCTCCCGGAGTGTGTCAAAATTACACTAGCTTATTTGTTGACAATTCATCTATTTACAATGATACCATTACTTCGTGGAATTGGAATTTTGATGATCTTTCGCCAACTTCAAATATTCAAAATCCTTCTCATTTGTATGCCGCATCGGGTGTTTATCATGTGCAGTTGGTACCTACATCCATTAAAGGATGCAAGGATACTATTGTTCAAGATGTAACCGTGTATGCTTTGCCCAAAGCATCTTTTGTTGCAGACACGGTTTGTTTTGGAGCTTCTATGGGATTTAACGATAAGTCATCTGCTGCACTTGGCGATCAATTGATACAATGGGATTGGAATTTCGGAGATATGAATGTATCTAATTTGCAAAATCCCTCTCATATCTATGGTCAACAGGGAACTTATCCGGTGTCACTCGTTGTAACATCCAATCACAATTGTGTCGATACGACACTTTCAAATGTAGAGGTTTATCCTATTCCAGTGGCATTTTTTAAAGATTCTGCAAAAGGGTGTGTACCTTTGGATGTTTCCTTCTCTGACTTGTCAACAGTTCAAAGAGGAAACATTGTTTCTTGGTTGTGGGACTTAGGAAATGGTGATTTCGCTGGCGTGAAAAATTTCAATTATCAATATAATCCGCAAATTACTGCTCCTGTAATATACAATGTATCTCTTACGGTGACCTCTGACCATGGATGTGTTAAGACATATTCTCGTCCGCATGCGGTTGTTGTAAATCCATTACCTGTTGCTAATTTTAATGCAACTCCACCGATAACAAGTGTTTTTAAACCTAAAATTGTTTTTACTGATTTATCGGTTGGCAATGGCAAATTGATTTCATGGAATTGGGATTTTGGCGATTTAAATGCTGCCAATACGCAAAATACTTCACATGCTTATGTAGATCCTGGAATGTATCCTGTCATGTTGATAGTGCAAAATCAATATGGCTGCTTGGATACCATTCGTAAAATGATTGACATTCAGCCAGAATTTACCTTCTACGTGCCTAATGCATTTACACCAGATGGTGATGGAATAAATGATTATTTCTTCGGTTCTGGAATTGGTATTTCAGAATATCGTATGGATATTTTTGATCGATGGGGTAATAAAATTTTTATCACCACTGATCTGAAAGTGGGATGGAACGGAAAAGCCAATGGTGGCAAATCAATTGCGCAACAAGATGTATATGTTTATGTTGTAAATCTGACAGATGTCTTCGGTGAACCACATAAATATGTAGGTCATTTTTCCTTAATACGATAATAAAAATTTATCACCTCAAAATTTATTTTAAAATTGAATTATGAAAAAA